>JAGOMW010000008.1 GCA_017993345.1 Candidatus Altimarinota bacterium
CTATAGTATTATCAATCTTTGACTTCCTCAAGATTGGAGAGAAAGTCCTCAAGTAGTCGCAAATGGAATAAAACCACTCATCCCACATCCAGTAGATAATTCATTTCCATCTGGACATGCTCTATTTACAGCAGCCCTATTGGTTGGAATTATACGATTCTTCAGAAATAAATACCTCATAGGCCTTACTATAATTATCTGATGTATAACTGTATCAGCTCGTGTAATAGGTTGAGTTCATTATCCAGTAGATATTATTGGAGGAATTATTGTCGGAGGAATTGGTGCTTATATGATGACCATTCTGGTTGAGAATACACAGTTTTTTCGTCGCTATATATTCGCTGCGCTTATAAAAATAGCCAGTTGGATAAAACTCTAATATTTATAGGGAAGATAGAAGAAGATTCCTGATTTATATTTTTACTTTTTTCTTTTGTTACTGCCTGCTTTTTCTGGGGTTGTCCTACGACACGGTTCACACTTTCTACTTATACAACGTCAAAGCAATGCAAAATACTGGCCACTTTATTGGGGATTTCCAGGTGGAAAAGTAGAAGAAAATGAGTCCCCCCTAGACGCAGCTATTCGTGAAACGATGGAAGAAATTGGTGTATGAATCTCTCCAGAATCAATCATTTCCCAGATAGAAATCAATGCAAAATATATAGATGGAGATAGAAAAAATATTCTTTTTCTTATGGAAGTATGGGATGGAACTCCTGAAAATCTTGAACCAAAAATTCATAAAACCTGCCAGTGGTTTACGCTTGATGAGCTTCCTGAACCGATGATTCCACATGTTCGAGAAGGACTCTTTGCTCTTTTAAAATGAGAAGAAGCATTCTTCTATAATGGCATGGGAGATATGTAAAGTCCAAAAATGGACTTTTTATTTTTCTATTTTTCTCTATACTCTCTACTATGCCCTATCGAAAATCCACAAAACCCACAAAAAAAACTTCTTATACAAATACAGGAGATAGTTCTCGAACTGAAAAAATTCCTCAAAAAAAATTTGAAGGAATACTTAGATTTACAGAAAAACGAACGACAGTGGAAACACATGACGGAGAAATATTTTTTATCTTTGGTCAGAAAAATCGTGGGTACGTACATGGTGATCTCGTTAGGATAACTCCAACTCGGAAAGGAAATGATGGAAAACTTCCTGAAGCTCGTATCGATCGACTTATCCGACGAAGTCGTGAATCACTGCTGATAGAAATGCGTTTTTTTAAAGGCAAAAAGAAATTTTGGGTGATCGAGGAATTTGGTGGAATGACGGTAGAAATCGAAGGGAAGGTCGATATTGCTCCAAAAAATGGGGATCTTTTTCTGGGAAAATTCAAAACAGAAAATACAGTCGAGATTATATCCCTCTTTGGAAATCGAGGAAACAAAGATACAGAGGAAACAATCATCCTCTTTCGAAATGGTGCTCGTGTACTCTGGCCAGAACACTTTACAAACATAAAAATCCCAAAAAAACATGAGTATGGGACGAGTAAACTTTCTGAATTTGAGAGTCTTTGGAATCCTCATTCCCTGCTTCCAGAAGGAAAAAAAATCTCTGATAGAGACCTCTTTCCAATGCTTAAAAATGGAAGTGAGGAACGGCGAGATTTTCGAAATTGGCTTACAATCACGATTGATGGAGCTGATGCAAAGGATCTGGATGATGCTATCTCAGTGGCGAGATATGTCGATGGAGATATTCTCCTTGCGGTACATATTGCAGATGTTGCCAACTATGTAACTGAAGGAAATGATATCGATCACGAGGCAAGACTTAGAGGAACAAGCATCTACACGCCGGGGAAAGTTATCCCAATGCTTCCAGAAATCCTCTCGAATGATCGATGTAGTCTCCATCCTGGGGAACCAAAAGAAGTCCTATCAATCTTGATGCGAGTCGGAAAAAATGGCGAAGTAAAAGAATCACTTCTTACAGAGGGACTCATCGAATCGGATCATCGAGCTACTTATAATGAAATCTGGGAACTTCATACACAAAAATGAGAACTCACGGAAGGAGAAAACTGGAAAAAAATGCTTCCGATCGCCTGGGAAACATATAATAGACTGACAAAACGTCGGAAAAAAGAAGGGAAAATCCTCTTTGAAACGACGGAGTGTTATTTTACCATGGATACTTCGAGAAACGTTCTGGATATACAAAAGAGGGGTCGAAACGATGCTCATATGCTTATAGAAGAGTGCATGGTCCTTGCAAATGAGGAAGTCGCAAAATGGTGTGTAGCAAAAAAACTCCCATTTCTTTCCCGAATACACTCAGCCCCTGGGGAAGAACAGGAAAAATTGATCGGTGAAATTATGGAAAAAAAGAACTTTCCACTCCAACCATATCATATCAGAGAACATCTCGAAAGGGCAAAAAATCCTGAAGAATTGTATCGACTTTCCCGCCTCCTCCTACCGAAGATGTCGAAAGCTCGATATGAGGATATTCCGGAAAGGCATTTTGGTTTAGCACTGACTTACTATGCACACTTCACTTCCCCAATACGGCGATATCCAGATCTTCTGATACACCGGATTATCAAAAAGTATCTTCGGAAGGAGCTTACTGGCGAAGAACGGTCGAGATATAGTCGAGAGATGAAAAAATGGTGAAAAAACCTCACAGAATGTGAGAAAAAGGCAGAGACCATCGAACGTGCCATCGACTCACTCATGATGTGTCGATACATGTCGGACAAAGTTGGACAAGATTTCAGGGGAATGATCTCGGGAGTAACTGAGTCAAATATCTATGTCGAACTCGACACGGGTGTCGAATGATCGATCTTTCTCTGAACCAAACAGAAAAATCTGAAACTCGATCCTCTCAGAGGATCTCTCAAGGATCCAACTGGAAAAGAAATATATCGGATCGGCGAATCTATCGACATAGAGATAGTATCAGTCGATATGGAAAGTCGACGAATTGAGATGAAAAAACAAGAAAAAATGTGAGGGAATTAGTTTGGATTCTTTTATAAGTCTTTCTGGAAGAGTAGGGAAAAAATCATATGTCCATCTTCCTGCTTCGCGCTCACATTCCAGTGGTGCTCGTGGGCAATCTGTGAAACGAGAGAAAGTCCGATACCCGTTCCCTTTCCTCCATACGAAATAAACGGATCAAAGATATTGGTAATTTCTGATTGTGAGAGTACTTTTGCAGGATTTCTGATTTCCAGTTCTGTGGAAGTCATCCGTATATGAATCTTTCCAGGAAGCGAATATTTCATAATATTTTCGATCAGATTCGAAAAAAATATATGTGTCAGTACGGGTTCTGCAGAAAGAGTATTCTTTGTCCCCTTCCATTCATAACTCAGATCCATGCGAGAGAAAAAATTTTGCTTTTCCTTCCAAATAGAGTCAAAGAGTTTTTCAAGATCGATTGAATCCATATGAATCTCCTCATGTGCTGCAAGCATCAACAGAGCATCAACCACTTTTTTGAGAGTTCCTACCTCGCTCGAAGCCGAGAGAAGGATTTTTGATTTTGGTGTCTCTATATGTGCAAGTTCCAGATCAGTCTGAATCACTGCAAGTGGTGTTTTCATCTCATGTGCAAGTGATCGGGCATATGACTCAGCATAGATACGGGCTTTCTCGATCGGAGCAATCGTCAAAAGAGCAATCCTATATGCAACAACATAGAGAAGAAATGCAAATGCACACAAAGCCATCACTCCATAAAGAAGGGTATTTTTTTCAGCACGTTCGAGAAAACCAACAGGTTCAAAAAGGACAATCATGCGATTTCCTCGAATGATTTTATAAAAAAGAATAGGCTCTCCATGAATTTTCTCTTGAGTAATTACATCTACTGGAAGACTTCGAATAAACTCAGGAAGAATCTCTCTATTATCTGTCAGAAATTCGGCTCATCGGATATCCATTCTCCCCCCCTCAAGAGTGATCGAGTTTGGTAGAGGGCCTCTTCTACCTTGAGTATTCCCATTATTAAGAGATCCTGAAATACGATCTACCCTCTCGAGAAATATATTTTTGCTTCCCTGTCGAAAATTTTGCTCACCGATCAAATAAGCAGTAAAAATAAGAAGGAGAAGAACTCACGTGATAACGAGAGTGATCTTGGTAGCAAGGATATGTGCTGAGGAAAAAGACATAGGAAAAGATATTAGACATTCAGAACGTATCAGATACCCCGAAGAGTCATGATTATATCAGGAGAGAGTTTCTTTCGGAGATTCGAAATATGCACTTCGAGTGTGATCGAGTCGAGATTTAATCGTTCTTCACTTTCTCACCAAACATGGAGAATGATATCGGTTTTATTTTTTGGTACTCATGGACTTTGTGCGAGATAATTCAAAATACCGATCTCTTTTGCGGAAAGATCTATAAGAATCCCTGATTTTTTTACCTGCATATGGACCGTATCGATATCAATATCTCCAACTTTTACCGATCATGAGATCACCTGTTCTTTCCGACGAGCAATTGCTTGAACTCTCAGAAAGAGTTCCTTCAGTTCAAATGGCTTCGTCAGGTAATCATCAGCGCCAGCATTATAGAGAAACTCTTTATCAGAAAGGAGAGAATTCGAAGTAAGAGCAATAACAGGTGTCAGGAAGCCACTTCCTCGAAATTTTTCAAGAAACTCCTTTCCACCCATCATGGGCATATTCACATCCAATATAATCACATCGTATTCTCCATGAGGAGCCTTCTCAAGAGCTTCTTCTCCTGTAAGAGCTTCATCGACACGGATAGAATGCATAGAAAAATAGGTCACGATATTTTCCCTGATTTTTGGATGATCATCAACAACAAGAAGTTTCATAGTTCAAACGGAGTGAGGAAATAATGCTTGCATTCTTTCTGAATGGAATGCAGAATGAAGAGTTCGAAGAACTCATAGTAATAAAATTGAGGAAAGAAAAGAACACAGTGAAGAAATAAAAAGACACTTCTCCCTTATAGTATAGATTCTTTCAGAAGTTCAAAATACCTTTTCGAGAAAGAAATGGTTTTTTAACTCGATTTAAAGTTGCTTCAAGAAAACTTAAACTCTATCGGTTATACTGCCTCACGTACTCATCGATGATTTTTCGAGAGTACACGAGCGGACTGGCCCCCCTCACTTTCCATTGATATCTCTTCACGTTGATTATTTCACTAGGAACCCAGAGTTCAAAAAAGAAATACACCTTCAAGAGATCCCCTCATTTATTTTTTATCATTATTATTATGAACAAATACACTATCGGTACCCTTTCAGCTCTCGGAATCGTTTCTATTGCTGCCGTCAGTTCTCTTACATTTGCTGCATCTGGAACTACTTCTAACAGCACAAAAAATACAGGAAATGGAAAAAATATAGAACATCGCATGGCAGCTCGTGAGAATATCCTCTCCAATATAGAGGTAGTAGCAGCACTCAAGGCAGCCGGAATCACGACTCCTACAGAAGCAGAGATACAAGCAAATATGGAAAAAATGAAAGCGATGAAAACCGGAATAGATAATCTATCAACCACCGACCAAACCGCCCTGAAGGCACTTCGTGATGCAAACCAAGCAAAAGAACGTGAATTCCTCAGATCAAAAGGAGTAAGTGTTCCGACGGAAGCAGAGTTAGCCAAAGAGAAAAAAATACAAGATATCATCCGTACAACCCTCGGTGATAAAGGACGAGTGGAAGGATGAAAAGGATATCGTGGATGAATGAGTGGAATGATGAGTGAACATGGTCCAAAAAATGGCAAAAAGAATCCTCAGATTCAATCAACTCAACAGACTTCAACAAATACACAAGTCCAATAATCCATACTGGAAAGAAAAAAGAAAAGACAAAAAAATCCCCGAATTCGGGGATTTTTTTGATAAAAAAAGAAAGTACCTATACTCATCGCATATATATTTACTTACTTCTATGTTTCAACTTCCACAAAGTCCAACTTCCGGGATCCAATTTGCAATGGTGATATCTATCACTCTTACGATCATAAAGGCAATTATTGGCTTTATGTCTGGAAGTCTTGCAATTCTCTGATCAGCGCTTGATTCCCTTATGGATATATTTGTATCTTGAGTGAACGTAGTGGCTCTAAAACTTTCAGAAAGAGCGAAGACAAAAAATTATGCATATGGTCTGGGAAAAGTACAAGGGTTTGCTGCTATTTTTGAGGGAATTATTGTATTTAGTTCTGGAGTATTTCTTACGTATAACGGAATTATCAACTTTATAAATCATAAATCCCCTGAAGTTACCCTCGTGGAAATAGGGACAATGCTCATAGCCCTCTTCGGAACTGGGATAATTATGTGGAACTTTCTTCGTATAAGTAAAGTTAGTAATTCTCTTCTCATAAAATCAGACGCCCTTCATTATTCATCGGACCTTTTTATGAATGGGGGGATTTTGGTGGCGCTGATCGCGAGTAAAGTGTTTGGATTTTGGTGGTGTGATGCAGTATTCGCTATCGGAATTGGTCTTTGGATTATAAAAAATGCACTTCCGATTATATATAGCGGTATATCTATGCTTCTTGATCATTCTCTTGATCCGGAAGCAATAAAAAAGATAGAAAAAATAATAAAGCAAGAAGAGGCAATCGAGAGTTTTCACTATCTCAAAACTAGAAAGTCAGGAGATGAAACTCTGATCGAAGCGCACATCGTTTTTAAAAACAAACAAATCCTCCTTTTTGATGCCCATAAGGTTTCTGAAGACATAGAAGAAAAAATCTCTCAAAAATTTCCAGGATCGAGTATCACACTCCACCTTGATCTCGATGGTACTCCTGAAAAATACACTCAGAAATAAAAAATATGGTGATTGAATTATATTTTCTTTAGCATCTTCCGACTGCCTGTATTACCACTCAATATTTCCCAATCAGTTCCTGTTTCATTTTTTAAAAAATAAAGAAGTTCTCTATTTGCATTTCCATTTTCTGGAAGAGCCTTGAGTTTGATTTTATGAGAACCGTCTGTTAAAAGCCCGATATATTCGGGCTTTTTTGATTTTGGTATCACCTTTACAGTGATAACTTGGTGATCTGCGATATTTTTTTGGATCATGAAGAATCAGGAATCAAGAGAAGGAGAAAAATCAAGAATGGTGCAATAATATATGGATTGAAAGAAAAAAATCAAAGAAAGAGAAGAAGTGAATACTTGATAGTAAGTGGCTGTGATACAAAACTCTTCCAAAGAAGTAATCAGAGAAAGAGAAGAAAAAATATTCCATACTGAAAGAGGATATCTATGAGGAGATTGTGGGAAGAGTCAATCGGAGCATCCACTGGAAAATAAGACTGGATAGCATCACTTCTCGGAAGAGAAAAATACGCTATAAGACTATCTGGAAGAGCTCCAAAAAAGAAAATGGATGGATGAAGTATTATCGCGAAAAGGGTTTCTCTCATCAAGATAAACCGACTCAGGAGGGAAAGCCATTTTTCAGAAGGAAGGAAGAAATACGCAAGAAAGGCGAGCAATAAGAGAAAAGCGAGAAAGAGAGTATTTTTATAAGAAAATCTTCAAAGAGAAATATAGAATACATATACTCAGAGAAGTGAGATTCCGATGATGCTCTTGGTGGTAAAAAGAGCGAGCAATAAGAGTATAGAGACTATATATCTTTCGGGTTTTCTGAGGAAGGTAACAAGCGGAAAATGTATCAGCAGATATCCAGCCAGATAATTTGGATTCCCGAGTGTCGAGATGGTTCGACCGGATCACCAACTCGGAACTCCGTTCATTTGGAAAAAAGAAAAAACACCAAGAAATTCGAGAAGAGCTAATCCAGAAATAACACTCGCGATGATAAGACTCATCTGGATCAATCGTTTTTTCGAATGAGCAAATGAAAACAGAAAGAAAGCCCCAAAGAGAGTAAGAAAAAAAATATAGCCATGGTGTTTTTCATACGAGCCAGGAAAAATATTTTTCCAGAAATCAGCACGATACATATCGGGAAAATTTCCGAAAATATGAATCGGTAGAAAAGAAAGAGCAAGAAGAGAAAAGAGAGGTATAGTAAAAAAAATGGCTATATTTTTCTTATATTTCTGAAACCATCCGAAAAACTCTTTATTTTTTCGAAGAAGAATTTCCACACATCCTCCCATAACGAGAAAAAATGAGAGAAGCACCTTAAAACGTTCAAAAGAACCTTCTCAAAGAATAACACCGAAAGGGGCGAAAAAATGAGAGAACAAAAGAGGAACCAGAGCAATCAGAAGATATGGCATAATCATAGGTGTTTTTCTGAAGTATATTGATTTTCAAAGAATAGAAAATAAAAAAACACCCCTTGTGAGGATGTCTTTTTTGGTTTTTGCTCGTACCCGATCTTTTGAATCAGGTAGAAGTCAGATTTACCGGGATCGAATAATCATTTTCATGAGATGCGATAAGTGAATCATGGTATATCAACAACGTTATATTGAGAAGCAATATAACGATAATTATATTTCCAGTTTGAATTTGAACATGTTTGACCCGATGGACAATTGATGGGGATAAAGTGTTTTTGAATCAAACCCGATGCAGTATTACCAGCTGGAACCGATCCATTTACTAGAATTGCTTCTGTGAGATTTGAATCTACCATATTGACGCCAACAATATAACCATTGGTATACGCCCATGAGAGAAATATACCCACATGACCAGATTGTTCTTTTGTGAGGTTCGTTCCAGTTGGATATGTTGATTGCCCATTGAAATAAGCAATCATTGTTCCTGGTTTTAGCTCTGTAGAGACGCTATTGAGAACATATCCTCCAGGACGTACTGAAAGATAATTTATCAATGCTGCTCCACGTTTCCATTGAGTACTTCTTGGAGCACTCGTCATAGAACGGGCAAATTCAACACATTGACGTGGTGCACTTGCACTGTTCCCAGTTATCCCTAAATGCATACTTCCACTCCAGAATTTTGGATCGAGATATGCTCCAGGATCACGAATCATATCGAGAGTTTGAGAGATACGTAGATTCGAATCATAGAGAGAACGAAGTGTTTGGATATTGCCCATAGCACTCGTGTAACCAAGCGTATAGTAGCCACCATCACAGAATGCACTACTTCCCATCCAGAGGGCAACACGATTTGCTGGAGCAACTGCCGGAGCAGCAGATAAGGCAGAAGAAAAAATCATACAAGCTACGCAACTCAGTTGTGTAAATGTATTCATGATGAAACTCCTTTCAGTAAGAAAATGTGAATTACAACATATAGAGAAGTGTTTCTCTGTGTTTAACTCGTATCCATAACGGTACTCCTAAAAATAATTACTTTTTTTCACCTTTCAGTCTTCAATAGGGAACGCTGTATTGATTGATAGTTTCTCTGAGATTACTCATAATCCCACCTCCTATACGATCAACACAGTCTCCATAAGGGTTAATGATCGTTTCTCCACGTCCCCACTCTTTTTCTCTTTTTTCAAGAAAACGGATAAGTGCCGTCATTTTTCTTAGATCGAGTTTTTTCCAGCCTGTTTCTTTATCGATAGAAATGAACCCTTCGATATCGAGGAAACCAGAGGAAAGTACCTGATCAAAGGTATTATCACCACTTTCTTGGACACTTTTTTTTATATCCTCGGTCCAGCCTTCTTCTGGAAATGTGAGATTTTTCTGACACTCAGTTATGAGCTTCTCCCATGCGGGATCTGAGAGTGCATCATAGAGAGCCTTTTCCGATTCGATCGACATGTATCGTGGACGACCCGTTTCACTATCACAAAACCCGAGATTTCATACCTTCTTTGCATACAGGTTATAATATACTTGATCGATACGATCAGGAACATCTTGGCATGTTGCATAGAGTTTATCTATCCCCTCCTTATCGAGTGCCACTTCCTTCGGATTCCCTTCACCAAATACATAGTGAAGAGTTCTTCCATCCGTAAGAGTAACATCTCTTTCTTTCCACTCAGTATTTGGTTTCTGGAACTTCACTGGAAGAGAAGAGTGAGATCCCGTACTTCCTGTTTGACTTCCTGAACCTGAAATGTTGGAATCTGAAACTTCTGGTACTAATAAACTGGAACCTGAGACACTGGAACCTGAAACCATTCCTGTATTTTTTTCCTGAGAAGAAATACCAGAAGAAGATATTGGTGGATTGGTATGAGGATAAAACCAATAGATAAGAGCAAGTGTCACTGACAGAGCCAGAACCAAGCTTATACCCATAAATAGTTTTTTCATAAAAAGGAGCTCCTAAAGAAATATATACATCTCAAAACGTCTTTTAAAAGTATGTTTACTGTATAAAAATCTAGAAGTCTTGTCAAAGGATATTTTGAATTTATAAAGACAAGAGATACGGATATCGTTTTCATAAGAAATGGAACGATTTGAAGCCAAAAACTAATAGCTACTATTTTTTAAAAATTAATTTACTGAGGTAATTTTTACTATCATAAAATAATATTTAAAAAATCTCGTGATATGTATCTACCACGAGAAAATTTATACATTCACTACACTGTCTGAATGCATATTTTATGTACACTTCATACTATTTCATAAACCGCTCAATAATACTCATAGGTATTTTTTCGAGTTCTTCTCCATATTTTACCATTCGACGAGCAAAAAGAAGAATACTCTGGATATGATCCATCATAAAATATGCTCTCCAGAGAATCATAGAAAGAGGAATGGTGAGGGATACAACCATCACAGCAAGAGCAAGATAGAGGATACCGAGTGCATCGAGAGTCATAAGTGAGAAGTAAGAAAGATAAAACTATGCGAGTGGGTCTTTCGGGGTCTCAGTAAGAGGTGGTTCTGGAGCCTTGGGACTCTCTGTGAGAGGAGCTGTTTCCGTTTGTGTGGATGATACTGGGGGTTCTTGCTTTTGGTTTTCACCTCCATCATAATCACGATTTTCCCACCATTTTTTTATAGAGTCAATATCAGAGAAACTATGTTTTACCTCACCATTCCAGTACACTTTCATCGAAATTGGACCCGTAAAATCATGATTTCGAGCGAGTTCTGGAGCAGTGGAAAGAGAGAGAAATCGAAGGGAAGCATTTTCAGTCCAAACAATGGTGGACCATATAGGTGAACGCAGGAGTATTTCTTGAGATTCCTTCGAACCATCTTCAGATGCAATCAGGATAAATCGTTTTTCTTTTTTGAGGGTTTCAAATTCCTCTTCATTTTTGAGAACGACTGGAGTATTTTGTAACTGTTTTCCTGTAAAGTCTACCGCTTTTCCACCAAGATCCTTTGCTTTATTTACAAGAGGGGTAATTTTTTCGAGATACGGAGTTGCTTTTGTTTTGATATCTTGCCAGTTGAATGCCATAAAAGGAAAGTTAAAGAGTTTGAAGTTTAAGAATGAGATCATTTCTGATTTCTATGTGTTTTTTTTGAATCTGCATCTGTCGAGAAGAATAATTCTCTATAAGATATTTCCAATGTTGTTTAAATGACTCCAAATGAAAATGGTCTGTGGAAATTTGAGCTTCCTGAGGAACATCCATCAGAAGGAGAAGTTCTTTTGTTTTTGGTCCATACGAAATGG
The DNA here is from genome assembly GCA_017993345.1 of Candidatus Altimarinota bacterium. GTDB lineage: Bacteria > Patescibacteriota > Gracilibacteria > BD1-5 > UBA2023 > CANBWW01. Next base: position 11,545 of record JAGOMW010000008.1, read on the forward strand.
AAAGAAATGGAATCCCATGGGCAGAGGCTAGAACCAAGGAATGAAACCTCATACCAATAACCGCATAGAGTGTTGGATAGACCTTCAGTGTACCCTCGATCGTCCCGGTAGTATGATAGGTTTTTCCTGCCATGATTCTTTTAAGGAAAATAGAATCATTTTGTGCATCATCTCCTGAAGTTGTATGTAAGAGAAATACTGGGTCATATCACTCTCCTTCGAGATATTCATACATAGAGGCTATCCACAGTTCATCCGCCTCAGCAAGAAATCATCAACGAACAGAGATACCAACTCTCTTTTTACCTGTGGGTAGCTTCTTTTTCTCGGGTTGATAGAGAAATGCAAGATCTGGAATCTGAGAAGAGGGTATTTGAAGTGCATCCAGAAGAGAAGCACTTTGTTCATCTCGAACGATGATAAAATCTCATTTTTGAAAGATTTTCTTCAGTTGCATTTTGTTTCTCACCTGCTTGACTTCAAGGCTAATACCGAGATACACGATCGTTGTACCATTAAGTCTCGCGATCTTTGTCCGCAAAAACCACTGTGCGAGCAAAGAAGAAAAGTGAACGCCCCTCTCATTATCAAAAATAATACCACCACCACCGATAATCAGTATATCTGAATGGAGAATAAGCCAAATATTTTTGAAAAAATATCAGATATTAGAAAAAGGTTTTCATCGAATATTGTGCGGAAAATACGTAACAAAATCCGTCTTTGGGTCCATGAGGAAAGAACTTTTTTTATCATGAGTGAAAACGGAAAAAGAAACAGTATTTTTATAGTGTTCTTGAAGAAATCGAAATTCCTCGGAAAGGATGAGTTCATCTCCAAGGTTATAAGATCCTGTTGCGGTCATAAGAAGTACTTTCTTCTGTTTTCACATAGACTCATTGTATAAAAAATTTTGTGTTTGTGCAACTTTTTCACACTTCTGATTCTCGACATTTCTCGAATTTTACCCAAAAGTGAAAAAAGATAAAAACATATATGAAAAAAAGGACAATGGAAAATGAGTTGGCAAAGCAAGAAAAAAAGATACTATGTCCTTGCCCATACACACCTACATATTAACCCTACATCATATGAGCAATTCTCTGAACAAAGTACAAATCATCGGAAACCTCACTGCAGAACCAGAAGTACGTGAAACTCCGAATGGACAAAAAGTAGCCACTTTTTCTGTCGCTACGAATAGAAAATGGAAAGATGCTTCTGGTGTTTATCAGGAAGAAGTGGAATATCATAACTGTGTCGCTTGGCGTGGTCTTGCTGATATCGCTGAACAATATATGCACAAAGGGAAAAAGGTCTATATAGAAGGGTATCTGAAAACTCGTACTTGGGACGATACAGCTGGCGTAAAAAGATACAAGACGGAAATTGTTTCCGATAATGTGATCCTCCTCTCATCAAACGGAGCAACTAATTCTGAGGGAGGCTTCGCTGATGCAGCTCCTCGTGATGATCAAAAAATAACAAAAACTCGACCAAAAATCGAAGAAGAAATCTCTATCGAAGATATTCCTTTTTAAACCAAAGATATAAACATCCCCTTCAAGTATGGAGGGGATTTTTATATCTGTTGGATGATTTTATTTTGAGTATATTTCTTCTGGAGTTTCTTTATGTCGTCAGATGTAAATAAATAACTTATTTTACAGAGAACTTCCCCGTCTCATCGCAAAAAACATTCTAAGATTTGAGATTCAGGATTATAGGATATACTCCTGTTTTCATCAATAATTTGTTCAAAATTTCTTCCGGACTTCATATTTTTATTGTGTAAAAAGTCTTTCGAAAAAATATATATCTGTGTAGTAGAAATGAAACGGGCAATATTATATATATCATCCCTCAAGTGTGGCTCTAGATTCTCCACCAGTGAAGGTGTATGAAAGTGTGATTCCCTCCATTTTTCAAATTTCTCAGTTAAATATCCTGATTCTGATCAGAAAGTCTTTCGTATATTCCCATTCACTGCCACAAAACACATAATATCAGGAAGTGTCAATTTCCCGTATTGTTTCTTGAGATCCTTTCGAGCCTGTGGAATATGGAGGTATTGATTCATTAATATAACCTGACTGAGTTTGTCACTGTATTTCTTTTTCTTTTTTCCACGATCATGAGAATTATAGCTTCCCATATTTTCAGGGATTTCCATAACCGTAATCTGGGAACCAATCGAGAGGGTTCTCAGTTTTTTCCCAGTACTCGTCGGAAGAAAGTAAGGAACACGACTAATAAGGTCGGTTTTATAAGAAAGATCAAATTCCTTCGTCGGAAGAAAATGAAATCATGGAAGATTCAGGGCTACAAGAGCATCACAAATAATTATCTCCACTCCTCGTCATCATTGAAGTTGGTTATAAAGTCATTTTTCTAAGCGTTCACTTAAAAATCAATTCCAACTAATTCCGCTCTGTGCAAGATAAGGAAAAGCTCAGAAGATATTATTTATTTGTTTTGATACTCATTTCGAAATTCCATATAATCGTGACTGGGAATCAGAAATATCCTGATCCTTATCAGTATTTTTTCTTACAAAAATGGATGATTCATCAAAATTAACTAATCCCATAAAAAGAGTAATTATCCTAAATTGAGTTTTTCTGTATCCGCTTTGAGATTATTTTCATTCTTAATTCGAGGATTGTAGTAGTTATAGATGAGTTTGATAAGATCTTCTTTTCCGAGAATATCAGCCTTGAGACCGATAGATTCGAGACTCATCTTTGCTGTAGAAGCTCTTTCAAAATTCCCTTTTCGAAGCTTATCGGTACGGATACGATTCATCCGAATATCGAGTGCTGACTCCTCCTGTGAAAGAGCTGCCCAAAAAGATTTAAAAATTCCGAACATATCTGTCTTTCGGATAGAAGCATTCCCTTCGTAGTCGAAAGGAATTATGATATAAAACTCCTTTTTCATAATCTGTGCAAGATCGATCAAATTCGTCAGAAAATCAACATACTTATATGTTTGTTCTTGTAAAAGTGAATTCGACTGTTTCAATGCGAGATTTTTAAGGCGATTAATATATGCTTCGATATCTACTTTCAAGGAACGAGTAATAATTTGAATAGGGAAATTAATTGAATTTAAAAAACGTTGATAAGAAATAAGTATTGCATCTTGTTCTTCAGTGGATTTGAGGTTGAAGTTCAGTGGATGGATGTGGAGAACCATTCTCGAAGAACCATCCTTCATAATAATAATATTGTCACGGATTTCAGAAAAAGGAAGATATCGTTGTGTACTCGAATCTTTTGGTGGTTTTTTTCCAGTTTGTACATTAGAATTTTCAGTCATAGAGGGGAAACTAGAGTTTATTAATTTTTTGAGAGATTTCTTCAGTCATTTTTGATTCTATTGATTCGTTTTGTTTGGTTTCTTTTGTTTGAGATGGAAGGGTAACATATCCGACCTCAAGATCAGAAAAACTATCAGTTCAAACAGACCAGATTCTTGATTTTGCATTCAAAGAAAGACGTATGTAGTTAAGAATCGCCGGGAGAAATGTCATCTCGTATATCTTCGTGAGAGCAATCGTGATTCCAGTGATGGCAAGAGGTGCGGCGAGAAAAGCCGCAATAGTTGGTCATACTTTTGGTCCCATATTTTTAAAAACCGTATATGCCAATCCACCCCATACCATCATAATAATCAACTGCCTCAAAGAAAGGCCAGCCACAATGATATCTTCATTTTCGATTTGAAGGGGAATTTTGTACTGCATGGGAGACAAAAGAGTAAAAGTGAGTTTTAGTATATCCTAACACTCGAGAATGTGCAAGGTATTTATAGGGAATTCTTTTGACTTTTGAGACCTTCATAGTATAAATTAGCGGAAAATTCTTCTTTTCCTGATTTATAGGAGGGTAAACTATTAAAAATAATAATAATTTACCTCTCAAGAAGGAGTTACCATTTATACCACTTCATTTTTTTAAAATGTTCTCTTTTATTAAAAATCGCTTTTATTTTTACGGGATTTCTACAGTCCTTATGATATTTGCTGTTCTCAGTCCATTTATCCTTGGTACCAACCTTGGAATTGACCTTACTGGAGGTATCCAGATCGAATACCGTACTGATACTGGGGATAGAGATTCTGTAAGAGAATTTGCAAAGCAGAAAGCAGAAGAGCTGAAAAAAACAACCGTAATTAAGAATGAAGGTGTTATTAATGATATTGTCGCTTACAATATTTCTGGAACAAATCGATTCGTTGTGGAAGCTGGGTTCAGTACGGATAAAAAATACACAGATAGTGAAATCGAATGAGCGAAAGCAGCTTTTACAAAATCACTGAGTGATATTCTTGGAAAACAGACAGATACAAAGGCAACTCAACTAAATTATGTAAATATTGGAGCATCGTTTGGTGACTATATTAAGTCATCAGGAATGAAGTCACTCTTCTGGGCAATCGTGTTTATATCACTCTATATCATGTATGCCTTTCGTGGATCGATCGCCCATATGTCGAGTTGGCCATTTGCAGTGGTAACAGGAGTTTCACTTGTTCACGATGTCATCATTGCTTTCGGACTGTATATGATCGCATCTTACTTTTTCCCAGAATTCAAAATAGACACATTTTTTCTCACAGCGATGCTCACGATCCTTGGTTATTCAATCAATGATACAATCGTCGTTATGGATCGAATCCGGTCAAATCTTCATGAGACTGGAAAAAAAGATTCACTTAGTCATATCATCGATAAGTCAATCAATGACACTATGCGTCGTTCTATACTTACTTCTTCGACTGTATTTATCGTTATTGTTTGTATGTTCCTCTTTGGACCAGAAAGTTTGAAAGGATTTATGCTCGCGCTTCTCTTTGGTACGATCGTAGGAACCTACTCTTCTGTTTGTCTCGCCTCTCCACTCCTCATCGATATCACCAAAAGAAAATAGATGCTCACATCATTTTTTATCCGTGGATTTCGCGGTATGACTGGGTCTCGATTTTGAATGACTCAAAAAACAGCACTCATCTGACCAAATGGTTCTGGAAAAACACATATTCTCGAAGGGATTCATCTAGCAAGTGGTGGATCACCTACATATATTCAGGCACCTCGAAAAGAGGATGCCTTTTTTGAAATAGGATTTGAGGATATGATCGGTACAAAGATATTTTCCCTCACAAGATCGGATGAAAAAGACATATACTGAATACAAGGGAAAAAAACAAGTGGTATAAAATATCGTGAATGACTTCCTTATCGATCAGTTTTTATATCACCCTTCGATATGAATCTTCTTTATTTTGCACCAGGAGTCAGGCGTGACTATATAGACAGTATTCTCAGTCGTACATATGCACAGTTTTCAAAAGCAAAGCGTGAATATGACCTGACCATGCGGCAGAGAAACGCTCTTTTAAAAAAAATCCGTGAAGGGGAAGCGAAATGATCCGATCTTGATTATTGGGATATGAGTTTTATCCAGAAGGCACAGATATATCATACCTATCGAATGCAGTGGGAGAAATTTCTCGAAAAGAATACAGAAATGTTTCACACTATTCTCCCAGAATATAAGATAGTATTTCACTATTCGAGTAAAATAGAAAATTTAAAAAAAGAAACTGGGAACCCTTATGAAGAGGTTATGACTACCTATCTTTCAGAAAATAGGGAACGGGATATACTCACAGGACATACTCATATTGGTCCGCACTTAGATGATTTTTGATTTTTTATCGAGTCGGAAAATACTACCCCCATAGAAACAAGTCTATATCTTTCACGTTGAGAAAATAAGGTCCTTCTTTTTACTCTCAAGCAGATAGAGATACTCTTTCTTAGAAAATCACTCTCTCTTCCAATCATTCTTCTCTTTGATGATATCTTTTCAGAGCTTGATTCACATAGAGCTGAAAGCGTGATACAAAATTTTGATGCTGATCAAATCATTATAAGTGCACCCCGTACCCTTCCAAAAAGCGAAAATTGGGACTCTTTTTCTTGCATAAATCTTGATCCTGTATAAGATAACGAGCATTATACCTTCCCTTAAAAAGAAGACATAATTTGACTTTCTAGTCATATTTGTAGTTATAATTTTTATTATACACTCTATTGGTTTACTGTGCTGTATTTTCTAGGAATTTCTAGATACTGCACTCGCTGTATCTCATCACTCCATATGTTTTATGAAAAAACTTCTTTCTCTCCTCTCGGTGTGTGTATTTCTTATTGGAAGTTTTTGAGCTTCAGTACTTGCAGCAGATACTGCACAAAAAATTCATCATTTTACTATCATCGCCCCTCCGACTACGAAAGTAGGTCAAGCAATCGATATCAAAGTGGAAGCACGAGATAAAGATGATAAAATTATACCAAGCTATAACGGTTCTGTCTATTTTCAGAGTACCACTGACTTTGGTGCAACTCTTCCTGCTCAGGGGAAAAGCGTACAATTCAAAACTTCGGATAATGGAGCGATCACTATCAGTAAGGCAATTATCTTCAAAAGAGCTGGATCTCAAACACTTACTGTAACGGAAACAATTGAGGATGCGGATGGAAGTGTAACTATCAAGGTAGATCCAGCAGATGATACAACAGGAAGTGGCTCCAATACAGCAGAAACCATATCGATCATCACTCCAGATAATAACTCGACCATCACGAATGATACAGTGACAGTAAGTGGAAAAACAAAGAAAAATAGTAAAATATCGATCAAGCTCAATGGAAAAGAAGTAGCAACCGTTCTCTCTGATGATACAGGAATATATACAAAAAGTCTGACAGACCTCACACAATCAAGTAATATAATATCAGCATCAGTGCTCGATGGAAATAACACCGTTATTGGAACGGCAGAATCAAAATTTGGTGTCGCTACAGATGGGCCTCAACTAATTGGTACTTCAGTAACTCCAACAAGCGTAACAACTGGTGATACGGTTACAATAACAACCGAAGCAGACCCTGGGCTCTCTGATTTAAGCTTCATCCTTGATGGATCATCCATAAAAGCAACAGAAAAATCATCAGGAAAGTATAGTGCTGATACGGTTGCACCAGCAAAAGCTGGAACATACCCAATCGGCATCACTGCAAAAAGCTCAC
>JAGOMW010000061.1 GCA_017993345.1 Candidatus Altimarinota bacterium
GAAAAAAGGGATCATTTTTAAATTCCTCGAGTGAATGTATAAATTCACGATCAATATTTTTTAAAATAAGAGAGTATGGTTTCATATTAGAAATCGTAAATATGTGAAAGAAATGCTGGAAATGTATGCATTCGCTGATTCGATATGTCGATCGGATCGAGATAAAAAGATCGGGTTATCTGTGGGTCAATGTGGGATGGAATCGATAGAAGAGCATTTTCTGTACGTATTTTCATCTTGTATTCTGTCGTGATTATCTTGTTTCCCGCAATCGAATCGATACGATTTTCTTCAGAGCGAAGAAGGTCTGGGTAAGTTTGAGTAAATGGATAGTATCGAGGGATTTTGAGTTCTGTTTTGAAAATGGTTTTTGGATCGGTGTTTCAGGAAGAAGATGAAATAAATGATCCAGAAAGTGTCGTATACTGATCTGGAAGAGCAAATTGTTTATGAGTAGCATCCTCGATGAGATGAGCGTAGAAGGACTTGAGTCTGAGTTCGAATCCATAGATCACATACCTTTCGAATGTCCTGAGATCTTGGATGACTCACTCCGAAGAAAAAATATCGTATGCATGTGTAAAATCATACTCATACCATGGACGCAATAAGATAAAATCCACATACGCACGTGAGATCTGAGTATAAGAACGATCAAAGCTCGTAGCATATCCGGAAATATATCCAACGAGTCTTCCGAGAGTATTTTCATAGATTCCCTTAATGGAGAACTCAAGTGCTGTGGAGATGCCAATCACCCGAACCATCGTATGATATTCGGAATCCCGAGGAACTCAGGCAGTATCCAAGATATGACTTATGGCTCCATACATTTTCCAATAGTCATTTATATAGGAAAAATACGGAAAATCACTCGGATTATTTCCGAGTTCTAAAAATCGAGTGTAGTCATCTGAAATAGAAACGATATACCATTCTGGTATACTCATAAGAGTATTTCCCGTCCTCCGAATCGATCAGGAATCAGTCACAAAAATATCATTTTGCGATCGAATCAGTTCCACTGCCTCGACTTGACTCTTCGTAAGAGGTGTATCATAACTTTCAGAATACAATATATATCCCCAAAGAAAAATGGCTCCCAAAAAAAGCGAGAGAATGATGAGCAAAAAGAGAAGGTACTTGATGCATTTTTTCAAGAAAGAAATAAGGAGTTTCATATCTATTTTTTAAGAAAGTACATAAGCGTATTCTTCGTAGGATCATTTTTCTGTAAAAGTCTCGCGCCTGTATCCGTAAATCCAGCAGACTGAAGGAGCTCAGACCAATAATGAAGCGTATGAAAATTCCTGATCTCAGACTGATTTTGACTCCAAGCTGTACCCGTTCCAGCATTATAGATATCATGAGCCAGTGATACAAAAGCATGCATCACATCGGTTCATACCTCATGATCCCGGAGGATAATACCCCCTCCAGACCTCAGAACCCGAGAAAGCTCTCAGAGAAAATCCATAAGACCGGATGGAGGGATATGATGGAGTCCGATGTAGATAGTTATTATATCCACTGAAGCACTTGGAATGTGAGAAAAATCCGAAGCATCATAAGTGAGTAATTTGGTATCATAAAGAGCATACTTTCCTCTTTCGAGAATACGTACGGGATTATGATCGATCGGTTCATCCGATAGGAGATAGATATTTCCCGAAAAATGAAGGGACTGATGGAGGGGCTTGATGTACCGTCCCGCTCATCCAATTTCGATATGTCCATCATAAGATCGACTCGTATCGAGGAGAGAAAGGGTTTGTCTGAGCATTTCTTTTTTTTGCTTCCAGAGAGCTGGGAGACCGTACCGAATATCTGATAAAAACGGACGAAGAGCAGGAAGAGATTTTTGGATCCTCAGATAGATAGACTCATCATCTTTCTCTGAAGACACTATATCCTGGATCTGACTATGAAAGAGGTGTGTTGGGGCAATATGGAAAATATTTTGAAGAAAGATATAAAACCGATCCCTCCATACATCCGTATCGTATATCGTTTTGAAATTCGAAGGAAGTCGAACAGGGGTTCTAACGTCTGAAAAATAATATTTTTCTAAAAGCATATTGGAAAATCTTCCCTTTGGATCATATTTTTGCTTGAGTTCGACATACTGATTCCAGAGAGGATAAGCAGATACAAATTGCTCTTTTGTTGCATGAAGTTGGTATGGAAGATAGTATCGTCCTCAAAGCGATATAATAGTATCAATAAGCTCACGAGTCCACACAGCTACTTCCCTTCTCGATTCGATGGAAGTTCATTGGTTATAGTAAACAACGAAAGCAAAAACTTCTTCCCGAGCCCATGCAAGAAGTGAACCATCATCCGGAAGGGCATGACGAATCGAAATATTGATCACATTGACCTCGTGTCGTGCAAATATCTCTCGCATAAGAGGAAGAAATTCGTTTATACGAGCAACTGGACAAAAATATTCTTCCAGAACATAGCTATTTTTTTCTCTGTTTTTTGGTTCGAGTTCGGCCACATCATAACTCGCTTCATAATTTCGAGAATGAATTTCTGGTTTTCGATAAACAAGAGGATCGAGAAGGTGTTGGCGTGCCCATTTTCCATAATCAGTATGGGTAAAAGGATTTCGAAAATAGGTCATCATATGATACACCTTTTTATGAAGGCTATATGGGAGTCAACGCGGGATCATACGATCAGATGTGCTTGGATTTTTGTCTGTTTTTTTCCAGCTCGTTGCACGGATTTCTTTATAGTATGGGGGGTATATATCAGCATTATGAAAAATCACTTCTTTATTATCTCGGATATTTTCACGAAACCAATCTCCGTATGACTCTACATTCATATCATCATAAACTCGTTCGAGCATGATATTATCCATGAGTGAAAGGGTCGCTTCTACTATAACTCCAATTCCGCCATATCCACCGATAGCCCCGAAGAAAATATCTGTATTTTCTTCACGGGAAGCTATCACGACACTTCCATCAGCAAGTATGATCTTCAGAGATCGGATGGAAAGAATCAATGGACCATATCCAATATATCTTCCATGTACATTCACTGAAAGAGATCCTCAAACCGTAAAGTTCGAATACGTCTGCATGGTCATGATCGAGAGATCATGTGGATCTATAAAATCCTGGATATCTCTCCAGGTAATACCCACCTCTACCGTTATTTGTTTTTTCTTTTTATCTAGATAAATGACTCGATTCATCTGCCTCATATCGATCTGCACTCCGTTTTGAATAGCCGTCTGTCCACCCATACTATATCGACCACCACCGATAGATATTTTTCCTTGGGATTTCATTATAAAAGACTGGATTTCTTGAATAGTTTTTGGTATAAACACATCGTCCACCTCAACAGGATAAAGCTGTGTTACTTCTTGGATTATTTGTGACATATGCTAAGTAAAAGAAATAAATTTAAAAATTTTTCGTAAGAAACTCGCTAATGATCTGATTTACCTTATCGGAACCTTCTATTTGGGGAATATGGTTTACATGATCGAGTTCTGAGAGCAGAGAATTTGCGATCATTCTCTGGAGTTCTCTTCATTGATTTATTGGAGTGATTGTATCCTCCTTTCCCCAGATGATCTGTACGGGTATATTGATCTGATGATAGTTTTCAGGATGAGTACTTAGTCAGGACTCCTGATGGAGTGTTATATATGAAATCCAGTCTCCCATGTACTCTCATTTCCCGTTTACCACGAATGGTTCCTTATATATCTCCAAGCGCTCCTTGGTAAGTGTATTTTTATCATATAAAAATGATTCAAGAGCTTTTTTTCCGATAAAAGTATTGGTAATAACAAAACGCATAATCATACTTCGTAAGAATGGATGTGTACCTATATATCATGCGACGCCTCATGGAGGAGAAAATACCTGATGAGGATCCTGAGGAAATCCAAGGGCAACATCAATGAGCACCATCCCAGAAAATACTTTTGGATTTTTCATATATGCTTCTAAGGCTGCTTTTCATCCATACGAATGAGCAAAAAGGATAATATCCTTGAGGGAAAGTTCTCGAATGAATCCCTCTATGAGCTCTGCTTGTTTTTCTCGAGAAAAATACATATCTGGATATACATCGGTAAAACCAAAAGGTGGAAGATCGAGCGTATACACATCGTACCCCTTTTCTGAAAGAAGCTTCTCTTGATCGATCCAGGTTTTCCCCCAAGCCGCAAAACCATGTATCATAAGAATATTCTTCGATGGAACATAGGACCTTCGTTGTGATGGGGTATATCGATATGCCATCTTTTTTCCATCCACCAAGACAAATTGGCTTCAAAGAGTTTTTCCAAGTTCTTGATTATTGTACTTTCCAGTAAAAGAAAGAGCAATAGAAACTCAAATATAAAAAATAGCGATTGCAAAAAGAATTCAGATAATTTTCAGAAGAAGTCAGAAGAAGGATTTCATATATTTTAAATACGAGATTTAAGGAGTTTATAGTCGATTTTTCCACTTCCAAGGAGTGGAATAAATTGGACTTTATGCATATTGGTAATCTTGACGAGATTAGAAATTCAATGTTTATGGATATATTCATTTGCCTCTTCGAGCGAAATATCCTGGGTTGTAAAAATCGTAATCACGGCTCCAT
>JAGOMW010000062.1 GCA_017993345.1 Candidatus Altimarinota bacterium
ATTTTTATGGACTGCTCACCCGAGAGTCCTACAGGTCGAAGAAGTCTTTGTTACGACAAAAAAGCACTCGATGCACGAAAAGAAAATAAACCAAAAGGGAGTGTCGAGGATATGGCTCATACAATGGAGATACAACTCCTCAATGAGAATGACTACAGATATCTCCAATCACTGGAAAAAATAGATTTAAAGACATCAAGCTGGATACATACACCCGAATCTGTGAGAACTCTGGGTGGTGCCCTCTTCTGTGACAGAAGATATAATACAGTATTCACCTATCACAATGGAGCTAATTCATACTATGCAGCACGTGGATGGAGAGGAAAAGTATTTATATAAATACGAGACCCTACTAAGTATTGGAAGGAGAGGCTTGGTTTGCTCTTCTGTCTTGTTTCCATTTCTCAAAAGATCTCGGACCAAAAGCTCCATCAGAAGTAACCCCAAGAGTTTTTTGGATCGTATAGGTTTTTTTATGTACCTCTTGAATACTTGCTGTATCAGGAAGTTCAAGAATCTTCTTCAGTACAGAAAGAGCCTCTGGATTTTTCCGGATTTCCCTGTGAAATTGAGGAATCCCCTTTGGATACTTCTTATAAAAATTTTCTAAGTTTGTTATATCAGCATCCGTCACTTCACGTGAATTCACTCAGCCTTCAGCAAGAGTTGGAGGGGATGGTATTGTAGATTCTTGTGATGTTGGCTCTGGAAGCTTTGGTGATGGTGCCAGTTCTGGATATTCACTACGAGCAGTGGTAAGAGCTCCGGAGATTCTATCTGCATACTCCTTCCCTACTTTACCCAGTGAATTTTGTACTTCTGGTTTCTTGAGTTCTGCAAGAACCTTGCTTGCGGTTTCAGGATCAGAACTCAAAAGTTTTCCGAGTTGTACCGCAAGTTCTCTTGAACCAAATTCGACATTTTCTCCATTATCACCAGGTTTAAACTGAGCATATCATGGAGTAAGCTCCTTCATCGTATATGGTTTTCCATCAATCTCGACAGACTTTATCGCTACTCAGAGCTCATTAGCTACAAGAGCACGTTCTGAGTTATCATGATGGTTCAGAAGAGTGTCAAAAGACGAATCCTGATCTTGTTCTTTGAGTTCTTGGAATTTCACATCATTACCTACTCTATAGGCAATCGTGATTTTCTCTTTTCCAAAACTTCCGATCCCATTTCATACAGCTGACTTTGCATCGAGTATATCCAAATCTAACACTGTTTTCAGTTGATTTATTTTTTCTGTAGAAACACTCTTCTCTTTTTCTGAATTCAAATCAAACTTCTGTGTTTGAGAATTAAATTTTATTGGATCAATCTGAATAAATTGTTCATATGTTTGGGTTTTATTCATACTCTCTGGAACTTGTCCAGAAGTTTGGTTTGCTCACTCTAGAGAAGCCTGAAGGGTATCAAGAAATACTTGTACATTTGCATCCGCTTTTTCAGGAGATGACGACAGGAGTCGAATGGAAGAAATCGCACGAATAATATCGGTTGTCGGATTTCCATCCTTGATCGCATCATCGATATCAGAAATCTGTGCTTTTCATTCGATAAACTCGAGTTGTTCCAGATGAAGATCTCCAGTGGACAGAACCTTGAGATCAGAAAGTTTTTCGAGATCAGGATTTTTTTCGATTCACTCGGAAAGAAAAGCATAATAGTCATTTACACTTCCACGCAAGAAGGAATTTGGAGATTTTTCCATCTTTTCTAAGAGTGCTACTTCTTTTTGGTCGAGTGTTTTACTCTCCGTTTCTACTTTCGCAGAACCTTCGCGAGTAAAAAATCCACGATACCAACTCTGAAGTCTGAGCTGTCCAGTTTCTTTATCGAAAGTGATATTTTTATCAGAAGATTGAGGACTCTCAAAATACGCCTTTGTATCTGCGCTAAAAAAAACCATTACCTGACCACGCTCAGCACGAATCGGATTGATGATATTCAGGAGGCGCTGTACTCGATCAAAATCTGCCTTACTAGTGACCTTATATTCTTCGAAAACATCTTCAAAAGAATCAGCCAGAAGTGCATCGGCTTTTGATTTTTCTTCTCCAATTTTCACAGAAAATTGTTCATTGAGATTATTTTTTTCTGCTTCATACTTTGCAAGAACTTGATCGAGTTCAGCATGATCGAATCTCTTATCCTGTCTGGATTTTTCGATGAGACTCGAAAGAGCCTCTGTAGATCCTGGTTGTTGAGTAGGAGAAGGTGCTTGTTCGAGTTTTGGATCTTCCGCCATAAAATGATAGTTAGAATATCTTCTAGACTATCAGAATGTTTGGAAAAAATCAAAAATCAGCATCTTCTTTATAAAAATTCCCTGAGTTGTCAGGGAATTTTTTTAGAAAAAGAGTTTGGAACATATATAGAAGATCGAACCCGCGATCAGCATCGTCGTCGGCATCGTGAGAACCCAGGCAAGAAGGATATGTTTCATCGTTGCTGGATCAACTCCTTTCCTCCACCCATGCTCCTCAACCATAGTTCCTGCAACACTCGAACTCATGACGTGTGTTGTCGATACTGGAAGTCAGAGAGTTGATGCCACTCCGATCATCCCAGCAGTTACGATAGCTGATGAAGCTGCCTGTGCATAGTTCATCTGATAGTTTCCTATCTTCTCCCCGATTGTCTTCACTATACGCTTCCATCCGACGAGTGTTCCAGATCCGATCGATACCGAAACTAAAACGATAATCCACCAAGGAACATAGTCAGTGGTTGCAATAAGTGCATCGATATGAGATCGAGTAGTAAGGAGAGAGGTATTCGTGGTTGTATCAAAGGTTTTTGCAGCGGATCTGAGACTATCAAGTTCTACTCGATAGAGTTTCTTTTCTTCTATAGTGAGAACACCATCTTGAACAAGGTTCTTAATCTTTTGAGTTTGAAGGAGGAGTATATCAGCATTTTTTTGTTCTTCATGAGTCAAAGAGGGGCGTTCTTTAGAAAAAATAGTTGCAATAATTTCTGTATTGGTGGCAATTCATTTTACATCAGCGGAAGGATTGAGCATAAAGGTTGCTGGCATCAGTATCATCAGTATGAGGGTGGCAATCCCGACTCATTTTTGTCCATCATTCTTACCATGCATGAAACTCACAAGTGCTGATGAAAAGATCAAAAGCATGCGCATATCGAGAGATGGGTGATCTGATTTATGACTCGGGGTATTAAAATACCGTCTCGCATGGACCCAATGTCGTGCAATCATCATGAGAAGAAGTGCCATTCAAAACCCGAGAATCGGAGAAAGAAGAAGTCATTCGATTACCTCAATTGCCTTATTCCAATGAGTCACAACACCAGCTCCGAAACTTGTTAAAGAAAAAGCAATACTCACTCCGATAATCGAACCAATCAAAGCATGTGAACTCGAAACTGGAAGTGCAAACCACCAAGCACCGAGATCCCAGATAATCGAAGAAAGAAGAATAGAAATGACAAGAAAAACACCTATTTGCATCGGAGAATTCAGGATTTCATTCACCGGAAGAAGGTGGAGGATGCTCATAGCAACAGCAATACCACCGAACATTACTCAGAGAAAATTCAGACATGCTGCGATAAGAACTGATTTTTTAGGATGAAGCGAATGAGAATAGATAACCGGAGCAATAGCATTCGCAGTATCGTTCATACCATTGATAAATTCAAAAGCAAGAACCACACCAAGACAAAGAATAAGAACAATAATTTCCATAATTTAAAATAATAATTGAGAGAAGAGAGTTGGTAAACCTGAATTCTGATTCGTAAACAAAAAGAGAATAAAGAGCTTCTAGAGCAATACTCTCAAATGAAATATATGTCTATCCTAGCAGATCAGAAAAAATAAAGCAAATAAAATCCCCACTTCATGGAAAAGTGAGGATTTTTCGAGAGATCAGAGATCTCTGACGCGAACGGCGTGAAACCAATATAGTGAAAAATTTTATTTTGCAAGTTATTTTTGGATAAAACCACTCCCAAACAAACGTAAGTATTCAGAATACCCTTCCTTTTTGAGATCTGCTACTGGAACAAACCTCAGTGCCGCGGAGTTTATACAATATCTTAGTCATCCCTCCTCACTCGGTCAATCATTAAATACATGTCCAAGGTGTGAACCTCCATTACTTTTTACCTCAGTACGATTCTGATCGAGCTTAGTATCGAGATGCTCAGATACAAGACTCTCTGAAATTGGACGAGAAAAGCTTGGCCAGCCTGTCCCAGAATCAAACTTATCAGTTGATGAAAAAAGTGGTGTTCCATCTACAATATCAACGTATATTCCTGGTGCATAATTATCCCAATAAGCATTATCAAATGGTCGCTCAGTTCCACCCATCTGTGTAACTTCAAATTGAAGAGGAGTAAGCTTTTGGGAGAGAATATCTCGTGTTGATACAAGATCTGAAAGTATATCAGAGAGTTGGGACTTTCCGAGCCAACGCTTATATGCCTTACCGGTAGAATCAATCTGAACCCAGGTAGACTGTGAAAGGATGCTATATTTCTTCTTTAATTCGGTTGCAGAATCATAGTCCACCTGGTAGATGACAAGATTCTTTGGGAGTGAGG
>JAGOMW010000009.1 GCA_017993345.1 Candidatus Altimarinota bacterium
TCCAAAATGAGTGAAGATTTCTGATCCACTCCAAGCATACTTTCGGATGAATGTAAAGGCAGGGGGTCAGTTTGAACATACACTCATTATCCTAGAAGAGGATGCAGAAGCACACTATATAGAGGGATGTAGTGCTCCAAAATATGGAACATCGAGTCTCCATGCGGGCTGTGTCGAGATATATGTCTGACAAAATGCAAAGATGCGCTATTCATCAGTCGAAAACTGGTCTATCGACACGTATAATCTCAATACAAAAAGAGCTATTGTCGAAAAAAATGGATCCATCGAATGGATCGGAGGGAATCTTGGTTCTGGTGTCACTATGCTCTACCCATGTTCCATCCTGAAGGGGGATTCGAGCAAGGCTCTTCACTATGGAATCGCTTTCGCCAATAAATGACAAAATACAGATACCGGTGCAAAGGTGATTCATATAGGGAAAAATACTTCTAGTGAAGTTGTTTCAAAGTCATTATCGAAAAATGGTGGTGTGTCGATCTATCGTGGGCTTGTCGATATAAAAAAATCTGCAACTGGTTCTGTTTCGAAAGTTGATTGCGATGGTCTTATTCTCGATAGTATTTCCCGATCGGATACGATTCCAGATATTCGTGTGGCGACCAATGATGCGCTCGTTGCTCATGAGGCAAGTGTGGGGAAAATCAGTGAGGAGGCACTCTTTTATCTTATGTCTCATGGAATCCCTGAAGATGAAGCAAAAACCCTGATCGTTCGATGATTTGTATCGCCACTTA
Organism: Candidatus Altimarinota bacterium; assembly: GCA_017993345.1. Taxonomy (GTDB): domain Bacteria; phylum Patescibacteriota; class Gracilibacteria; order BD1-5; family UBA2023; genus CANBWW01. The sequence continues at coordinate 759 of JAGOMW010000009.1, forward strand.
TGAAAGAACTTCCACTCGAATATGCTGCTGAGATGAATATCCTTATCGCTATGGAAATGGAAGGTATGTAAGGTGCTGAAGTTATAACGTAGAATTGGAGAATTTTCTATTTTCGATATACTTTCCCTATGTCCAATGAGAATCCAGGTGCTTATAATGAAGCCCGAAATCGCATCCGTGAAAAACAAGAGCAAGAGAGAGTGATCGTAGAAAAGAAAAAAGAAGATTTTGAAGTTGGAAAGGAAAAGGTCTATAGGAAAAAGAAACTGGATGTTTTCGAACTGAAACACCATATAGAAACCGGTCGATCTCTCGAATCTCTTAAAAATGATGTACGTTCCGCTTTGGATCAGTGACAAATATCCGTGGATGCCTATAAAAAAGCAATCCATACTCTCGATGCTGAACAAGAGAAGATGGATCATGAAAAAAAAGAAAAATCAACTCCAGAATTTGTCTTTGATCGATCGATTTTTCCACTTCAGAAAACATACCTTGCTCAATATTTTGAAGAACAACCGCTCTGAAAAAATCCATTAATAGATATAGGTGGATTTCTCTATTGAGTCGCTCAAGGATCACTTTTTCTTCTTTATATAGCATGAAGAATTGTATTCGATCTTCTCTTACTTCCGGTTGATATTTACCATTCATTGAAAAAATAACATGCAGCGTTTCTATTTAAAAAGAGATTTTCCAGATTCTTTTACTATCTCAGATGAATGAATGGTTCATCAACTTACCCGTGTTCTTCGGTCAAAAATAGGAGATCAGGTTATTTTTTTTAATGGTGATGGATCTGAGTATTTTGTAGAAATAGTGCATTTAGAAAAGAAATCTATTTCTTTTGAATTGAAGAATCGCTTTTTTCCACAGACAGAACCTGCAATCGAAATTAGTCTCTATCAATCCCTCCCAAATAAGCTCGAAAAAATCGAATATATTCTCCAGAAATGAATCGAAATAGGTATAAGAAGATTTTTTTTCTTTCGTTCTGATCGATCTCAGAAACTTCCCATTTCTGAATCAAAAGTTCATCGTTTGAATGAAATATCGCGAGAATCTGTAGAACAATGTGGATGAGTGCTTTTTCCAGAAATTTTTTTTCTCGACTCATTTTCTGAAGTGATTCAAAAAAATAATATATGAGTTCACCTGACTTTAGATACAACGGGTGAGAGTTTATGAATATCGAGTATCCAGAAGGCTCAAAATATAGGTATATGGGTTGGACCAGAATGATGATGGTCAGAGAGTGAAAAAATAAAAATGAGAGAATATGATTTTATATTTGCTCGTTTTGGTACAAGAGTTATGAGAACGGAGACAGCAGGTGGTATGATCGCTTTTTCCCTTCTGTATAAGTAAAAGTATATCTATAACTACGGATTTCCTCTCTAAATAAAGAAAAAATCATCTCATACACTATATATAGTGTATCTATGAGTTCTACTGTATGGTAGAACTTTCCTTTTTCATTTTTCCTCTATTTTTAGTAAGGTAATCCTATATGGATATAGATCACTCTGTATACACATACTATACACATACACATATTTTATACATAAATGGTTTAATAAGTGTTCAAAAATAATAATAATATCTTTTCCCATAGGGATGCAAAGAACAAGGTATAAGAATATACTTCCCCATATATTCCTAAAATAAGCAATATCGAATAAGTCGCACGATCTGAAAAATCATGCTATACTGCCTATGTCTTCTCGAAAGAGAATGTCACTTAACAAGACCTGACTGATCGAAAAGGAAGCTTTACTCAAAAGATATTCCTACTACCAATACCAATACAAAGATTATCAAATTTCATATCTATACAAAAAGAGCAAATTTCTGTATACCAATATAAATTCCAATCAAAAACACTGGTGGAGAGCCTGTATCATAGGGCTGAGAAATCTCAGAGATATGATATAGGCCCTCTACTGGGCAAAAAGAGGCTGGAAAGTACTCTTAAAACACTTCCGAAGATCAGTTAAGGCTAGTACATCTGTACTACGGGCCTGAGAACCCAACAACACGATCTTTCGATCCACCCAGGAAACTATTTTTTAATATTCCTACAGTGTGTGATCAGAGACATTCCCTTTTGATCCCATACTGTACCCACAGTTATGGGTTCTTTTTTTGTATATCCCATTTTTTAAAATCCCTCTCAGATTGAGAGGGATTTTCTATTCGTGATGGTATCCGCTTCCACGAATAATCTCGTGGCTTCTATATATTTGTTCAAGGAGGACAAGGAGTGCAAGTGAGTGTGGCATAACTAAATCAGAGATTCTCATGAGTTTATGAGGAATTTCAGAAAGAAGTTCGAGATCGATCCCATAACTCCCACCGATCACAAATGTGAGATGTTCACTTTGGTTTTTTGCATTTTCGATAATTTCTGAAAAAAGCGTTGTCGTGTAGCTTTTTCCTCTTTCATCACAGATATAGATCGTTCCAGATGATTTCCTGAGTAGTTCAATAAGACCCAGAGTTTCTTTTACGCGTATATATTCGGTATTGGTATGAGAAATAGGTTTTAACTTCTTGAATATTATATTTTTATCTATGCGCTTGAGATAGATTTCTATCGGCTCTTTAAAGTGCTTGTATCCATCACTGGTAATTATTATAGTAATCATTTTTAAATAAATTATCGAATCATATTGCATTTTCCTCTATGAGAATATGAAAAATAAATATTTTTTCAAAATTTTTTGACAAGAGGACCTTTTTTTATACAATCTGTCCCAGTCCGCCACCATAGCTCAGTTGGTAGAGCATCGGTTTTGTAAACCGACGGTCATCAGTTCAAGTCTGATTGGTGGCTCCACTTCAGGAGTTTTGGAATGTTTGAGTTTTGGAAAATTGGATATTGTCCATCCAAAAATCTAAAAGTCCAAGATTCAAAAACTCTTTTTTTCTGGGTCGGTTCCAGAGCGGTCAAATGGGGAGGACTGTAAATCCTTTGTCTACGACTTCGCAGGTTCGAATCCTGCCCGGCCCACCATTCTCAATATTTGTGAAAGATTCAAGATTCAAAATGGTCTTCACCAATAAGAATCTTGTTTTTTGTTTCTCGGCCCAATAGATTTGCCCAGGTGGTGGAATGGTAGATGTGTGAGTCTTGCGATAGCAGACGAGCCATGCTTCCGAGAGCGAGCAACCACAAAGTGGTGCGACACTCGAGAGAAGTGCACGACGATTATAGATAGATCCAAATAGATTTGCCCAGGTGGTGGAATGGTAGACACGACGGTCTTAGAAGCCGTTGCCATAATGGTGTAAGAGTTCAAGTCTCTTCCTGGGCACCATAAAAATTTCTTTTTGGAAATTTGTTCGCTGATAGGTTTTCTGTTTTGCCATAAAAATCAGAAAGAGGCTTCGTAACTTTCGAAAAGATCGAGCGATCGCAATCACTCTTAACCATTTTTCTTATGAAAAAAAATATTCACCCTCAATATAAACAAGTAAAAGTAACTTGTTCTTGTGGAAACACTTTTGAAGCCGGAAGCGCTACAAAAGATTCAGAAATCCGTGTGGAAGTATGTTCTCATTGTCATCCTTTCTATACTGGAACAAAGACTCTCCTCAAGACGAGTACTATGGACAAGTTCTATGCACGTCAAGAAAAAATGAAGGCACTTCAAAAATAGTCTTTCATCAAAAAAACACCCTTATTGAGGGTGTTTTTTTATTGTTGGAGAGTGATATCACAAAATCTCTCTATCCCTCGATAGTCAGCAAAAAATTCATATTTCCAGTCATATTCTCGAAGTATTTCTTCAGATATATTTCTCTGGTCAAATCAAAATTCGATAAGAAGTTGAATTTTTTGACTCTCCTGCCATTTAAATGAGTTGATTTGATGAAAAAGTTTTTCATAGAGTTCAAATCCTGTCTTTTCTCCACCAAAAAGAGCTATTTTTGGTTCAAAATGAGTATCATTACTCATATTTTTCCAGTCATCAGCCTTTATGTATGGCAAATTTGTCACAAATACGATGCGAGAAAAGTCGGAAAGTATATTTCCCAGTTTTTCTGAATCAAAAACAGTAAGAAGATCAGAAATTAGGAATGTGGATTTCTTTTCTGGAAAAAAGGTTTCAAAGTTATTTCTTGCTATAAGAAGTGCTGATGGGGAGATATCGATCCCAATAAGCTCATCACATATATCTCCGCAAGAGGTGATGATGATACCTGATCCAGTGCCAATATCTACCAGAAGTACTTTTTCTTCTCAATTATTCTTTTTATACTGTGAAATTATTTTCCGAACTCGTTTCACGAGTACCTCTGTTTCGAGTCTTGGTATAAGAACATCTGGAGTGATATGGAACTTTCTTCCAAAAAATATGACCGATCCAAATATATATTCCTCTGGAAAATCAGTACGAAGATCATTTCCTGAAATTTGGGAAACATCATTTTTTCCTTCTTCTCCCGATTGGAGTGGATTATTTCAAGTATTAGGCATTATCAAAAGATTTTTTTGAAAAAATATATGCTCAGATTGATAGAAGGATAACTATATAAAAAGTTCCTGCTCAGTACGAAATAAGCCATTTTGAAAGCTCAATGGGTGCATCCGTGGCTATGTAATTTTTAAGGTTTAATGCTTCTAAATTTGGAAATAATACGAGTATTCATTTTGCAAAATAGAGGACGTTGGTATCTCACCTATGAAGAGCATAGTCAAGCATCGTATATCCACTATGCCCGATTATGTATGTTGCAAGAGTCAGAAACATGGCAATCAGTGGAGAAGTGAGATTGGTAAAAAATAATATCACTGCAAGAAGAGAAAAGAGTTTCAGGATGATTCCAAGTATTGCCCAGAAAAAAAGTGGATCAATGGCTATATCTTTAAGAGTGAGAAGTCCAAGAAGTATAAGGCTCTGAAAGGCGACCATAAAAAGCATCACGAGAGCAAAACCAAAAAATTTCCCGAGAAAAATCTGACCACGACCAATCGGTTTTGAGAGCATCAAATAGATAGTCCTTCCCTCGATTTCTCGTGCAAGCATCCCTCCCCCAAGAAAAAGAACGACTGCAAGACCGGTAATTTCGATAAATGAAAGCCCAAAATCATAGAGCATTCTTTTGAGCTCTCCGAGAGCGAGCGTTTCAAGGAGAAATGAAAGCAGTATAAATACTACTCATAAAAAAAGAATGAGTGAGAAAAATTTATTTCGAGTCATTTCTCGAATAGTATTTTGTGCTATGAGGAACATAATTTTTGAGTGATAATTAATGATTCGAGAGAAAAGAGAGAATCTTTTCTTGCATATTTTTTAGATCGATCTCCTCTGCTTTTTCGGATGAACTTTTGGAGATATCTATGATCGAGTTCGTAGGGATGAGGTGATAGTGACAGTGAGGAATCTCATATCCGATGAACTGTGTACAAATCCGTTTACAATCAGTTGCTTTTTGTATAGCTGGAGTAATGAGTTTTGCTGTCTGAAAGATAGCCGAATAATATGGTTCTGGAACATCTGCAAAATGATCTCTCTCACACTTTGGAACAATCAGTGTATGTCCTATATTTGTCGGAAAAATATCGAGAAATGCAAATGTATACTCATCCTCATAGATTTTATATGATGGTATTTCTCATGCGATAATTCGAGAAAAGAGAGTAGTCATATTAGTGGAGTATTGAAGATATAAACGAAGGATTTCCATTAATAAAATCCTTGATACTTTGGGATTTTTTCCCCTCGAGTTTTATCTTTTCAAGAAGAAGAATTCATTTACCACAAGAGATTCCGATAGGCCCACTTTCTTTTTTTATCACAGTACCAATTGGCCAGTCAGATGAAGTTGATTCATAGCTTACTTCTTCGAGAAGAAGCCGTTTTTCTTGATAGTTGGTATATATTCCTGGCCAAGGCGTATATGCCTGCCATTGGTGATATATGTTTTCTGCTGATTTTGAAAAATCAACCAGGCCATCTTCTTTCTCTATTTTTTTGCAATAGGTCGCGTCCTCTGAATTCTGAGGAAGTGAAGTAATCCCTCTATGTTCAAGTTCTTTTAATGTATCAATGAGAGTCGGTCCAGAAATTTCTGAAAATTTTTCAAAAAGGGTTTCAGAGGTTTCCTTCCGATCTATACTGATCTTTCGGATTTTTAATATATCTCCCTCATCCATTCATTCGCTCATTTCCATAATGGTTACTCCCGTAATTTTTTCACCAAAGAGGAGTGCTGATTGTATCGGAGAAGCACCACGATATTTTGGGAGGATGGATCCATGAATATTAATACACATCTTTTTCGGGATTTTCAGAAGTTCGAGAGGCAGAATACGTCCGTAGGCTACGACTATAAAATAATCACATTCGAAAGATCTGAGAGTTTCTAGAAATTCAGTATTTCCACGGATTTTCGAAGGAGTGAATATAGGAATTTTTTTTTCAATTGCGAGTTCCTTTACTGGACTTGCTTTCATTTCTTGGTTTCTTCCAAAAGGCTTATCTGGATTCGATACTACAAAAACAACCTCAAAATTTTGAGAACTACAAATATCATCAAGAACTTTTTTTGCGAGAGAAGGTGTTCAGAAAAATCAAATTCGGATCATAATTATCGAGGAGTGCTAATGTTTGGAGTCGTATTTTTTTCTATCTGTTTAAGATGGAGTTCCATAGCTTTGAATTCATCCTTGTAGTTGGTTTGTTGTACATAAGTGTTGAGTTCTGTTTGGGCTTTGGTTATATAAGGTTCAACTCGTTTCCCAATCAATGGTAGATCGATTGTGACAGCAAATACCCACCCGATAACTGTAAGGACAACAGCAACACCAAGCAATGCTCCAATACCACGAGCAATTCCAGCCAGAAAATTGGGCCAGAGCATTTTCCATGGAGACCGAATATACTCCATAAATTCCTGCAGTCCCATAGACTCGATTGCATTCATTAAGCCCTCTATTCTATCAACCTCTGTTTGTGAGAGAGCTTCAAGTGGTTTTCGTCTCTTTGACGACATTTTTTTAATTCCTTCATTTTCCTGAATCATTTTTTCCATAAAACGGTGTTAATCGAAGAACATTGTAGTGAAAAATGAATACCCTGCAAACGCATTTGCAAAATATATTTTTTTCCATAAAATCCACGCATATCCCGCTCCCCGTAGTTTAGTGGAAGAACAAGGCACTCCTAAGGCTTAGACACAAGTTCGATTCTTGTCGGGGGGACCATTTCACAAAAATTCAAAATTTATTTTCTATCTTTCCCCCTCTTGGACCCTATACCCTTACTAGTTTTCTTTGCACTTGTATTTACTCTTGCTTTCTTTGCTGGTACAGAGATACCACTTATGTCCATCACGGCACATAAGCTCCAAACGTATGTGAAACAAAATCGTTTCTGAGCTCGAACGCTCGCACGATTAAAAAAGAAAAATGAGCGACTTCTTATTACTAATTTGATTGGAACACTTGCAGTAACAAGTGCCCCCACACTTATTGCTGATAAATATATTACACCACAGATACAAGTGATGTTTGGGCTTGCTCCGAGTGTTGCAACTACCGTTGTATATATATTTTCATTTATTACGATACTTTTGATCGGGGAAATTGCATCAAAAATCTTTTGAGTCCGTTTTGGTGATCGCGTGGCTCTTGCAGTTGCACCGATTTATCAGGTATTTATCTGGTTGTTTTTACCGATTACCTGGCTGGTAGAAATTTTTGTAAAAGTACTTGGCTGGATTACGGGTGGAAAAGTTGATTTTCATGGTCAAGAAAAAGTAACCGAAGAGGAACTTGATGCATTTATCGATATGTCTCATCAAGGAGGTGCAGTAGAGGCTGACGAACGCCGTCAGATCAAAAACCTCCTTTCTCTTGCAGATATGACGGCACAGTCAGTTATGACCCCACGAGTAAATGTGGAATTTCTTTCCCTCGAAATGACAGTCGATAAGGCGTGTTTATTTTTTATGAAATCATCACACTCAAGACTTCCAGTATATGGGGAGTCTCATGATGATGTTGATTTTGTACTTACGTTTCGAGAAGCTTTTAAGTTAAAAGCTGAAGGTCATGGTGCAATCCAACTCGGAGCTATGAATTTGGAGAAAATTATGAAAATCCCACTGACACAGGTACTCGATGATCTTTTCGAAAAATTTCAAAAATCTCGTCGGCATATTGCTCTCGTCCTCGATGAACATGGTGGAACTGCCGGAGTGGTGACGATGGAAGATGTTCTAGAAGAGGTTTTTGGTGATATAAAGGATGAGAAGGATAAGGAAGAGATCTATATGAGAAAGCGTCAAAATGGCTCTATAGAGGCAGTAGGATCAGTACTTATCGATGATATTATCGAAGAGTACGATATCGATCCACAATCATATGGAATCAAGGATGAATATATAGGAGAGCCCCTTTCATATGTTATCATGGCAGAGAAAGAATGATTTCCAAATATCGGTGCTGAGGTAGAGTTTTCCGGAGAGAGTGGTTCCATGATCCTTCAGGTTATAGATACTGATGATAATGTAATCGAAAAAGTTCTCTGTATAAAGAAATAAAAAATTCCTCTCATATTGAGAGGAATTTTTTAATAAAAGTTAGTATCCGAAGAGCGCTTTAATATATACTGTTCTAGCGGTTCAGAGATCTTTTTGTACCTTTGTAAGTGTTATCTTTGTTATTCACGTACTCTTTTTTAGAATTTTTCCGACAGCATTCAGTGTTATATCATAAGCAATGAGTCTTCCGAGTCGAGTTTCCTGAAGTTGTATCTGGTCATCGAGTGTCTCGAATATCTCTGCCGATGAATAGGTGTCTTTATTTTTTTGAATCCAATCAATTGTTTCTTGACGTTTGAAGATATTAAAATTACCCGATGTTTGAAGAACTGGTGATATATTTCCAGATGAGCTTACAGAAAGAAGTGATTGGAGTGTAGTTCCTACTGAGTTCACGAATACTGGTATTTCACCACCACCACTTCCACCTCCAGGTCCAGTATTGCTTACGGAGGAGGATGGACTACTTGGTGTACTTCATCCAGAATTACTATTCCCACTAGTTCCTGATCCGAGTGCAAATACTGAGAAGTGATCTGTGGTAAATATACAGAGGGAATTGGTAATAGTACAAGAAGTGATTTGTGTATATGGACTATTTTCTGAGTCCGCTCGATAGACTGCAACCACCGTTCCATTTGGAAGAGTTGAAGCAATACGGATCGTCGCAACCTGTCATGAGAGACTGAGGGAACTCGTATCACTCCCGACCTTATAGATCACAGAAACAGGAACATTGGTACCATTTACTCAGATGGTTGTTGCTCAGGTAACGGTTCGTGGAGCATTCAGAATTCCATCCCATGTTCCAGAAGCAGAAATGATGAGATTCTGTGTCGGTATATCGACCGTAACTGAAGTGTCTGGATGAGTCAGGATGATATGTCCACTGGCTGTTGATCATGAGAATACAGAACCACTGGCTGTCGAACCACTCAGGTAGATCGATCCAGATGTTGAAAGTGAACCTGAGAGTGTATTTGCTACAAGTGATGGAGTGGTAAATGAGTAAATATGTTCATTATCACTATTGCATACTACTATGGAACACGCATATATACGGTAGTAGTAGGTGGTATTCGGAATAAGCCCAGAAAGAATTGATTTGTAGTTTGTATTTGAGAGTTGAGTAAAGATTCAGTAATAAACACCACTTCCAGAAATAGAATTCAGTGCACCACTATTGGTTGCATAGTCAATAAAGACATCGGTAATATTTTGAGTTGTCTCTACATTGATAATGGCATTTGATTCACCAGAAACGGTTACTTTTTGAGAAACAACTGTTGGTGCATCGAGGGCCTGAAGCATATTCGATATATTCAATCTGCTTTGTGATTGTATTTGTCCAACAATCCAATCACCAGAAGTAATAATAGCGGTTTTTATTTCATCGATCGTAGCATTTGGCTTATAACTCCAAGCGAGCGCTGCCGCACCGGTTACATGGGGTGCTGCCATCGAAGTTCCATCCATAAATTCGTAACTCGAGTTTTGTCAAGTGAGACTAATACTCTTAACGATACATCCTGCCAACCCCTGAGAATTTGGACCTTCTGATTTCCACTTGATTCGCATCCCTCCATTTTGATCGAGATAGGTGGATGTGATCCATATATTCCCATAGTATCCCTCATGACCATCGATCCAAGTTGATTCTCGTGTAGATGTATCATAATAAAGACTAAAACTATCTACTATCTTGGCAGACTCAAAGAGACCTCCTGTATTACTGATCATCGTATCGAGATATCCGCCATCATATTCTGAACTATCACACCATGCTTGCATACGAACATCATAGATGCCCGGAGTTATATTTTGAAAATCCTTTTGGATATAGGCACTCGTATCTGGAGCATATGGGGTTATAGTATCTGCCCAGAGTGCTCCTGTGAGATCGACGTATTCTCCACTGATTGTACTGATTGTTCGAGTACTCCAGAATTCACTACTCACACCTGCTTGTTTCGTCCAACCATTTTCACCGGAAACAATATCAATTACACCAGAACCAGCCATCATCACGGTGCTATATATATTCACTCCTGGAGCAGCGATATCGACTGTGTTTACTCCATAATTTGAGAAGTCAGCAAGTTGATCATTTTGATCGCTCGCTGCTACAGAGATAATATTTTCAAGACCAGGAATAAGAACACTTCCAGTGATAACGAGCTCTCGATCGATGATCGCTTCTCCAGATACGAGGATATCTGATCCGAGTCCAGCTGGGAATACTTTAAAGGTATCATTGTTACTTCCATTGTTTCCCGCAGATGCAACGACGATCCCGGAGAATGATTCTATCGCATGATACGTGAGAAAGTCAAAATCACTTACGGTACTTACATTCATCGATCCTCCGAGACTCATATTGATGACTTTTGCACCATTATATTTTGCAAAATTGATTCCTCGAATAATCACTGATGTAGGACATCCACCAAAGAATCCACCACCACAAACACGAACAGGCATCAGAGAGACATTTGGACTCACTCCAACCGTACCAGTAACATTGTTTGTGATTGCCCCGATGGTTCCAGCAACATGACTTCCATGTTCTATATGATCAGAGTCGGTTGGATCCTTGTCATCATCATAAAAATCGTATCCATGGAGACATCCACCCAGTGTTGCTCCAGTATCTGATTTACAGTTACTTCCATCCCAGAGATTTCCCATAAGATCCGTGTGTGCTTCTATACCGCTATCGAGAATAGCAACCAATACCTTCGTATTGAGTTTTCCACTGGCATAAGCCATCGCTTCCGGATAGTCGATATCTGCATCTACTTCACCAGAAACCACATTCCAATCTCCAATAGTTTGTCCTTGATTATCGAGTGCCCAGAGATTTTGAAAATTTGCAGTGTCATTTGGAAGGGATCGTCCACTAAAAGCAGTGGGCTGTACGGATCGAGGAGATTTTTGAAGACTATTGATCTGGTAGATAAAATTCTTCTGTACGTGTTTCACACGAGGATCTTTCTTGAGTTCTATGATCTTTGTATCGATCACAGATTCGTCAATCACTCCACTTGCTGAGATGTTGTCAGGATTTTCTTCCTGAACGGTCATGACAGCGATATTTTGTTCGGTGATCGTGTCGGTCATGACGATATCTTGAGTGGATTCGATCTGATCGATCTGATATTGTCCGATATAGCTATCGACATTGATATTTGATTCATTGAACTGTACGAGGACTTCATTTTCTGGTCGTGATTTTTCACGAAGAACTTCTTTTTCTTGTGCCACTTCCGTGATGATTTCCGGTGTTTCTGGTACAATCACGGGAATATCGAAGATACTTCCAGTCGACTCTAGAGTACCACTGTGTGTATCCTGACTTTCAGATACTATTTCTTCTTCTAGTATGATTACAGGGAGAGTTTCTTCTGATCATGCTTCACTCCCTGTACTTCCACTAAGAGTAGTTCCAGTTGAAGTATCAAACTGTTCGTTTGAAGGGAGAGGAGTCTCTATCTGTACATCACTTGTAGGAGTGAGATTTTCTATAAGTGGTGTGCTATCAGAATTCGTAGGAAGGGTTTCTTCTGACTGAATACTCGTATCTGTGGGAGTGACGCCTTCATCTGCCCATATATGTACGGGAAAAATGGTTGTACTAAGAAAGGTTACCAAAATAAGTTCCGAGAAGAGGACTCGAAGAAGAGAGGGTTTCATAAAAGGGTTATTAAGAATACCCCCACATACTCTCATATTCTTTCATTAAAAACAAAATAATTATATTGACTATTTAAAATAATATGTAAATATAAAAAATCCCCTCTATTTTAAGGGGATTTTTTATATAATTATGCTTTTTTAGAGAGAGAACGATAGTACTCGCGCACGATTGCTTTTTCTCTGATTTTTCTCTTCGATACAGCACGCTCGTGAGTTTTCTCAGCTTTGAGCTTGTTTGCAGTACGAGTTTGAAAAAAAGATTTTTTGTAACGCATAAGGAGCTTTTCGCTCGACTCACCGTCTTTACGGACAGAGTAACAGATCATAAAATAAAAAAAGAATAATAAAATTTATGGCCGGATTCTATGGGAAACGAGTGGAAAGTCAAATTTTTATTTCCCACCCTTCTTTCTTTCTCCTTCAGTAAGGAATTTCTTTCGAAGACGGAGAGAAGTTGGAGTTACTTCCACAAGTTCATCTTCACCGATATAATCGAGACAATCTTCGAGACTCATTTTACGTATTGGAGTAAGACGAACCGCTTCATCAGTTCCAGAAGCACGCATATTTGTAAGCTGCTTGTTTTTTGTAGCATTTACCACAAGATCTCCACCCTTCAAGTGTTCACCGATAATCATCCCCTCGTAGAGTTCTGTTCCTGGTTCAATAAGAATAGGACCACGTTCTTCAAGCTTCCAGAGTGAGTATGCCATAGAAGTTCCAGGAAATCCAGAAATCATTGATCCAACATCACGCTTTTCGATTGCTCCTTTGTATTCCTCATAGTGAGAGAATGAAGAGTAGATAATCCCTTCTCCTTTTGTTTCGATCACAAATCTTGAACGAAATCCAAGAAGTCCACGAGTTGGAACATCGAATTCCATACTCGTAATACCATTTATAGTATTCATATTTTTACAGATTCCTTTTCGTTTTCCGAGCATTTCGAATACCGTTCCGCTTGCTGTCTCTGGAACCCACATCACCACTGATTCGATCGGTTCCATTTTTTTATTTCCTTCCATTTTGAAGATTACTTCCGGACATCCTACTTGAAGTTCGAATCCTTCACGACGCATTGTTTCTACGAGTACTGAGAGGTGGAGTTCTCCACGTCCTGATACTGCGTATGAGTTTCCATCTGATCCTTCGAAGTCGATCGAAAGTCCCACGTTCATCTCCGTTTCTTTTTCGAGACGCTCACGAATCTGACGAGAAGTGACGAATTTTCCTTCTTTTCCAGCAAATGGAGAATCATTTACCATAAATGACATCTTCAGGGTTGGAGCATCGACGGTGATAGCTGGCATAGGAATCACATTTGGATCTGTTGATACCGTTTCTCCCACATAGATATCTGGAATACCCGCGATCGTGATAATATCTCCTGCCTCTCCTTCTTCTACTTCGATCTTACGGAGTCCGAGAGAAGTATATACCTTTGAAATCTTTCCTGTTCGACGAGTTCCATCATTTGCGACGATGGTTACTTGTTGTCCAACTTTTGCCTTTCCTTCGTACACACGACCGATACCCATACGTCCAACGTAGTTATCATATGCGAGGTTCGCAATCTGCATCTTAAATGGCTTGGTTGTATCGTTCTGAGCTGCCTCCACCTGTTCGAGGATGGTTTCAAAAAGTGGAGAAATATCCTTTCTTTCATCAGACATATTCTTGATCGCGATTCCATCACGAGCGATCGCATACACGATACGTCCGTCAGTGATATCGAGTTGCTCATCAGTAGCACCGAGTTGTACAAAAAGATCGAAAAGCATATCGATCACGGCATCTGGTTGAGCGGTTGGTTTGTCGATCTTGTTGATCACGACGATTGGTTTGAGTCCCAGTTCAAGAGCTTTTTTCAGAACAAATTTTGTCTGAGGCATCGGTCCCTCGTAGGCATCTACTACAAGACAAACACAATCCACCATACGAAGTACGCGTTCCACTTCTGAACCGAAGTCCGCATGACCTGGAGTATCGACGATATTGATTTTTACATCTTTATACATCACAGCGGTATTCTTGGCATAGATCGTGATACCACGTTCTTTTTCTTGGTCGTTCGAGTCCATTACACAGATATCGATTTGTTCATGGCTTGCAAAGGTTCCAGATTGTTTAAGAAGAGCATCAACAAGGGTGGTTTTTCCGTGGTCAACGTGGGCGATAATCGCTACATTTCGGTATTGCATGAGTGAAAGAGAGAGGGTTAGAAAGATTTTGAGAAATATCCGGAAAGCCCCCTTTGAGAGGGGGCAATAGAAAAGTACTTCTTAAATTGGGATCATTATATGAAAAATGAATAAAAAGCAAATTTTAAAAAGATGTTATTGACTTATTTCTCCTATAGCGAATAATTTGATTTCTTTTTTCGAGTGTATATAATCTCCTATATTTTCATCTTCCTTTTTTAAAAAAATATCCCTAGAAGTTGCAAAAATTTTTGAGATATGGTATGGTGAGAGAGTATTTATTTCTAAGATATACGCAATTATGTCAGAATCAAACAGAGAATGATCTTCTTTAGGACAAGAAGATGTATATAAATTTACTACTTATACTGCACTTGAGAAAGCACTCGAGAATAATGGTTGGAGAAATGATAAAGTTCATCAATTTTTTCGTTCCCTTCCAAAAGAGCTAACCGATTCATTTCCTGAGAGGTCTATGACACGTGCTGAACTTAAGGAATATGCATCAAAGCTTGATGCAGCACAAACTCGTTATGAACAAATCAATCTTCTCAAACAAGTAGCCCTTAAAGGACTGAGAGAGGAAATAGGGGCAACTATTTCTTTTGAAAATCTCTGAGATTTAGAGGCTGCTCTTCAAGAACGTTGAGTAACTTATCCAAAAGGATATCTTGAACAAACGGGAAGTTCATTTTTGAGTGGATGGGGAACATCGAGAAGTCTTACTATGACTTCTTATGAATCAATGATAAAAGTTCTTAAGGCTTCTGAAAATGAGGAAGAATATATTCGAGGTCAGATTATAGCAAAATCCTTTAATACCCCCATCGAACAAAAAGCCCTTTCTAATGATGTTGTCACAGAAGTATATTCAGATAAAAATACCGCTTTTTCTCAATCTATAAAAGATGCGAAGAATTTCCCATTTGTTGTGAAATATTCTGAAAATGGAAAATCCTATGAATTGCCTGTTTCTACTCATAAAAATACGATCATATTTGGAGAAAAAACTATTACTCTCACAAATGGACAGATTTCCATCCAATCAATTACCGTAAATTGAGATAATTTTATTATCAATGGAAAAAGAGGTCTTATCTCTGGAGTAGAAACAATTTCAAAAGAGAAATTTATACGTGATATTCTTCCAAAATTTCTCTCCAATACTTCCTCATCGATCGATCTTCCTGGATATCGATTTCAAATCTGAATAAATGGAACAGAAAATGCAAGAGAAATCTCTGCTAGTTCTTCTTTTGTGGAGAGTACTACTCAAGCTGAAAATATAAATGAAAAAAGCCCTGAATTTATGAATGCTCTAAAAATGGCATTATTATCGAATAAATCTCTTCCATTTACCTTTTCTTATATGGAAAATGGAAAAGAGATGACTTCAAAATTTGATGCTACGAGTGATACATTTTTTATAGGAAATAAGAAATATACTCTTCAAAGTAAAGATTTCAACTTTCTCTCTATAAGTATAGATCCTCAGAGTGTTCACTTTGGAACCACTCAAAATATGCCATCATGAGAAAAACTTACGAGTATATCAAAATATTCTAAACAAGAATTTATCGATGGATTTCTCCCAAGTATGCTCGCTGGAAAAGATGTAGTATTTTCTGGAAAACCCCTCTCTTTTAAAATTGAATCTTCCACAACTACAAGTGCTGTATCATGAGTGGAGGTAAATAGTAGTCCTGCAGTACCTCCTCAATCCCCGAAAACGAGCCATGAAGTGATGAAGTATTCACTTGGTGCTTATGAGGGGTATGCTCTTCGTCATCTGAATCGAGCTTGAAAGACGATTACAGATCTTCAAAATGCACTCATCGCAAAAAATATTCCTGTGAATCCAACAGGAAGGTTTGATCAACAAACTCTCGATGCTGTTTTTGCTTTTCAAAAAACAATACCAAATCCTATTTTTCAACCAGATGGACTCATCGGTTCTCGTGAAACCATCCCAGCACTCTTCTGAATTGCTTCGATGCCAAATATCGATAGAGAAACTTCGCGAGCTTCTTGACGTGAAATAGCGAGAAATAATACCGACCAAGCTATTGCTACACCCGTATCAAATCAAAGAGAGTCAAGATGACTTTCATTCGATGAGAAGATGTCCCAGCTAAGTTCTTATTTCAAGGATAATAGTTATACACAAACTTCAGGAAAGTTATTTTGGAGAAAAGATGGAGAATCACCATTCCATATTTTTATAAATGCCGATAAACAATCCATATCCATCACTGATGCCCAGAATAAACCACTTACAGGATCATATACTCCTGAGCAAATATCTGCATATAATCATATTGCTGAAAAAATAGGGATTCCAAAATATACTCCAGTAAATGTTTCTAAGGATCAATTTTTCCCTGTTTGATGACCACAACTTTCATGAGGGAGAGAGAATAAAGAAAACAATTCTGAGCGCATGAAGAGAATCCAGAATGC
>JAGOMW010000063.1 GCA_017993345.1 Candidatus Altimarinota bacterium
CAGAAGATATATTTTTTACACCCTGAAGAGTCTCAGGAAATCAGACACTTTCACTGTATGTACCTGGAATCGGGAATATCCCAGATATCCCTTTCTTTATCAATTCTTGAGACCCATTCTATATAGAATCATCGTATACTAATACTCAGATAACTTTTACTATATTTGATCGCTATGGAAATAGAATTATAAAAAATAATTCTTCAGGTACCCCTGTTGCTCTGAACTTCACTGGAACTCTTCAAAGAAATTCGGACGTACCAACCGATGTGTCTTTTGTTTGATGAGTGTACTCTTTTCCTCGTCAGTCAGGCTATTTTACTGCAAGAGTTCCAGATATCGAAAAATCATCTCTTTCTTATACTGATATAGATGGAGTTCAAACAGTATTTGGTATATCGGTAGCTCCCATTTTTGTTCCTCCTGTTGCTCAGAAATTTACATTTCGTCCTGATTATAATGCTCGTTATACTGTCTTTGCTGGAGAAAGTTTTCTAAGAGAAGGGGAGAGTATCTTGTATGATACCCTTCCTGGTATGTCCCAGAGTCTTGCAAGCACAACACTTCTTACATCTCCTTACCAGACAGAGGACTTATTCTCTATCTTTCCAGGTGGTTCTTATAATCTTGGAAACTCTCCAGATCTTCTCATGAAGGCATCTGTTCGTTTGGAAAAAAATACTCTTCTTCTCGAAGTAACTGATGATGTCACGAGAACTCAGGTGGCTCGTGTAGCATATCCGACCACTTGATTGGTTACTAGTAACTGTGAAGAAGAAAATCTGGATACAAAAACCTGTGTTACTTCCTCCAATACTGATGTGATACGGTTTATTCATTTTCGTGGTTCTGATTATAAGATTCAAAATGATGGGAAAATTATGACTCTCTCCATTTCAGGGGAACCACGAGTTCGTTATGATCGAACTACTGGTTTAGTCCTAGCTTCCTGAGTGAGTCTTGTACCAGTTACTGATGATTCTGTTTCTGGTCTTGTTCTCGATGTGAAAGAGGCTGATAAAACTATAGGTCGTATATTTATATCTATTGATCCAAAGAAGTCAGTTCAAATCGCATCTGATATTTTCATTCCTACATCTTCTCTTCTTCTCGACTCTAATCATGCATCTCTTCGAAAGTCTGCTTTTTCTCAAGTTTTCGATGAAAAAATATCTGGATTCACCCTCTATAAAAATCAAGCTACTCCCGATTTAGATGAAAATATGATTGGTCCTCATTCTACCGATTCCCTTGGCGCAATAACAGATACTCCTGGTGTTTGATGGCACGATAAAAATCGAACTCTCCTTTCTTATGCTGCTGGTGATACGGTTTGAGAATCGACTCAGTGGTTTCATACCTATACATTGGTGAATCTCGGTGATCCGGTGGCTCATGTAGATAAAAATCTTCCTGGAACGAATCGAGAGGGGATAGATCGATCTATTGGAAAACAGATCGCATCGAGTGGGAGAGGGAATATTGTTTCTACGACGCATCATGATATGAATAACGATGGATTTGAAGATATTCTCGTTGTCTACGATGATGGATTTATTCAATTGTATTTGAATATGTGAGATCGTTTTCGAAAACGTCAAAAGATCTGATATATTCCTGATATATCACCAGAAAGACTTGGATTTTGAGATTTTACTGGAGATGGGTACTCTGATGCGATCTGAATAAATCATTCAGGCTCCCTCCTTTTGCTTGATAATACGGAAAGAAAGTTTACACAAAAAACAATTACCCTCGAAGATCAAACCCTCGCCATACCAAATAATATCACCCAGTATCAGATATACGATATGGATAGTGATAAGAAAGAAGATATAGTCTACCTGACCGAAGGATGAGAACTAGGAGTACTTTATGGAACGAGTACTTCTGGGGTATTTTCTCGAAAGATTGCTGACTCAGCACTCTGAGTGAGTCTTTCGGAAGAGCCAGAAAAAGGTGGATGAGTATTTCGTGCGAATACAGTTCCAACAATTCTCACAAAGAAAACAGATACAGAAAATGATGATAGTATGATCCAGGATGATGTTTACTATCGTTCGATGATCCCTGTTTCTCAAAATACAGAAACAACACTTCCAAAATATTCACTTTCAGATGCTTCTTCGATCATTTCATCGAGTATCCCATCATTTGATCAGGAGAATCCACCTTCCGTTGATACAGATGGATCCGAAGGAACTCTTTTTGTGCATTCTGAATATGCTCCTGCATTTTGACTCGATATTCAGAAAAAATATAAAAATATTTCCTCCTCGAATCTTCGAGGGGGTGATATTATAGAGGTTGATATTGCTCTCAAGAATACAACTACCAGCACGATTGCTGGTGTGAGGTATATGGATACTATTCCCGCTCTCTTTGATGCAACCAATACTCAGAAATATCAACTTGCTTTGGATGGATCAGTGATAGAAAAACCATTTCTTTTTCTTCATTCTGGTGATTTTGATGCTGATTTTATGGGTCGGGATATTCCATCATGAAAAACTCTTCATATTATTTATCAGGTAAAGGCTCTTGCTTCAAGTTTCTGAGAAATGAAGGTAGGAAATCTACAAAAGTGACAAGTTGGTGAGGATATCTATGGAGATATTGGTTTTAATGCCTCTAAGCAGTGTGGTTCGAGTATGCTTCTATGGAAATCAAGTTCTCAACGAGGATTTATAAAGAGTTCTCTTGATTTTCTTTCCCCGACACTTTCTCCAGAGATTCAAAGTCAGATAGAAGCAAACAATACTCAGATTAATGAATTACAAAATATTTCTTCGAATACTCCAGCTCTTACCAATCTGGCAAATGAATACAAAAAAACTCCAGCAGGATGAGTAAAGACTGATGCTTCTTTTATTGCCCGTGCAGGTCTGAATACAAATAAAAATTATGTTGCTTCTCTTGATGCCAGCCCAGAACTCAAGGCAGAGGTAACCAATATTGCACAAACTATTGCTGATGGGCTTGCTTGTGGTTTTGGTTGAGGTTCTTGTATTTCTTTTCCGATGAATTGGGCCCCGCTTGCCCCTGGAAATGATCCAGTTCTTTTTGGAAGGCCAATAGGAGATGGTCTCAGAGTGGATGAGTGAATTCCTGTATTTAGTGCTCTTACTGGTCTCCCTAATCCACTTACTGGTTGTTTTCCAGTTATATGGCCTATTTCTCCGATGCCATTTCAGCCAGGAACTTGTGGTGGTCTTATGAAACCAAATCCATCGGGTGTTTGAAGTCCATTTATCCCGAGTCTTCCAAGTGTTCCATTTGCAGCTGGATGATATCTCGGAACATCAGGAAAGTTTAACTTTCTTCGTATTTTTGTCACTCCAACACTTACCCTTGGAATGGGTACTGCTATATGTATGGGGCCAGCTGATATTGCTGGTAAGATTCCACCAAAGTGACTTTCTCCATTTATTCCTGGAGGAAATTGTATCGTGATGACTAAACCGATGAATGTCTGTAAAGGTGATGGTTCATCCTCTGATGGTGATGTACGTGGGGTTTCTGGTCTCTGAAGTGTCACTGATTCATGGAATGCAGGAAGTTGTACTGTACAAGCAAAGACAACCAACCATACAGAGGATACGGCATTCGTGCAAGATATGATCGACTATCTGAGAAATCCAGATACCAAAAAGATAAATAATCTTTATACCAATCTTTCGAAACGATGACCAAGAAATCTTGCTTCTGGTGGTCCACTTTTGAAAATGGATGGCTGAAATACTTCCGGAACAAAGATTGATATCGATCTTGATACGAGCAAGCCCTTTACGATGAGTAATATTATCAAGGTGAAGAATAGACGTATTCCGGGTTTTCCAGAGTTTATTATGGACTGGGTAGCCCGTCAGACTGATGAGTTTACGAATAAACTGATGAATCCTCCAAATATAGTGATTATTCCACCAAGGAATTTTAGTCAGTATGGAACAACCGATAAGAGTTTTGCTAATTTTTCTGATGCTTTTAGCTCGAAGGCCTACGTCGATGCATATAATAATTTCGAACAAAAACTCTGACAAGCGGGAGCTACAAATACTGCAGAAAAACTCACGAATATAACTCGTTCCAATACTTCTCTTTCTGAAGGATACGAGCAAGCTTTAGATGCAAAAATACAGAAAAATGCTTCCACTCTTAATCAGATATCCGGTTGAGTGAATCAAGCAAAGGCAGCATTCCAATTTCTTGGACAACTCCCATTTCTCAAGGTACAAACTACAAGAGTCACCATCAATGTTCCTTGGATTCTTCCTCAAGAACTTGATCGTTATGCACGTACTTTCTCTCAATATCAACGTGAACTCGATGCAACACTGAAACAGTGGTGTGTTGGGAAAACACCTGCTGAATGTGCCGATATAAACTCTAATGTAAATATTGGAGCACTCAAATCAAGTATCGAAAGAAATCTTCAAATAATCGAGACCTATAAGAGGTTTCCAGAAAAACTTCAAAAATATATCACTTGGAAGCAGCGTTATAT
>JAGOMW010000064.1:0-2783 GCA_017993345.1 Candidatus Altimarinota bacterium
ATCCTTACTTACGGTCTCTTCGTAACATTCCATGGTATTGAAGGACTCGTTCATGTTTCTGAAATTGACTGGGGACATGTAAATAATCCTCATAAGCATGCTCGTATTGGAGATAAGGTAACGGTTCAGGTTATTGGTATCGAAGGAGAAAAAATCTCTCTTTCTATCAAGCGTCTCAAACCAAATCCTTGGCAAGTACTTGCTGACAAATATCAGGTTTCTGATATTGTTGAGGCACCAGTTCTCCGTCTTTCTCAATTCGGTATCTTCCTTGAACTTGATGGAGCTATTTCTGGACTTATCCACCTTTCTGAGATCCCAGCAGAAATGATGAAAGGGCTTGAAGAAAAAGTACGTCCAGGTGAGATGATGAAGGCTCGTATTATTACCTTCGATCCAGTTGCAAAACGTATCGGACTCTCTCTTAAGGCACTTGATCCAAACTATGTTCCTTCAGCAGAACCGATCGAAATCCCAGCTGAAGCTCTTGAAGCATAATTCAAAAAACCTCCAAGAAATTGGAGGTTTTTTCTTCCCTCGCTGTGTATGTCTGAAAAACTTATTCGTGATCTTATACCATCTCTTCCAAATCCTCAGTTTATCTCTATGCAAACTCGAAGAGTGAGTAATATGATAGAGCATATTTTTTTTCTGCAGGAGAAAGAAAAAGAGGAGTATGGTGAGTTTCTCTGAGCAAGAACTTATGATGAATGTTCCTTCGAAGCTGCTGATTATCTAGAAGTACTTGATACACTCCTCTATTTCTATGAACAAAATCAAGATACTTCTTCTTATAAGTTAACTCTCAAAAATCGTGAAGATTTTCTTGAAAGACTCATGACTGACTATGAATTTGATATCGAATATATATTTCGTCTTCAACAACAAAAACGAGAGAAGAAGGGATGATTTTTGGAAGGGATTATTTGGTTAAAAGACTAATTTTATGACACCCGATTCCTTTTCTTTCTATACAGCGTTTCCTCGTGGTTATTGTGCCTGAGTTCGTCGTGCAGTTAGTATGCTCGCTGAAGTTCTCTCTCTGTATCCTCCACCGATTTACGTGAACCATGAAATCATCCACAATACCTTCGTGATCAAGATGTTTGAAAGAAGGGGGGTGATTTTTGAGAGTGACCTTTCCCAGATTCCCGAAGGGAGTCTCGTGGTTATATCTGCTCATGGAACGGGCCCAAGTTATTTTAGAGAACTCCGTTCACGTCGTCTTGAGTGGATCGATGCTACATGTCCGCTCGTGGAGAAGGTCCATAGGGAAGCACGAGATTTCCTTAAAAAATGATATCATATCGTCTATATAGGAAAAAAGTGACATCAAGAAGCGATGGGAGTGATTGATGAATGAGAGGGATTTTTTACCCTTATCGAATCGGAAGGGGATATTGAAAAAATCCCTCAAAATACTCCCCTCGCTCTTCTCACCCAGACAACCCTGTCTGTCTGAGAGACACAGGTTCTTATCGGTATCATACAAGTGAAATACCCAGATATCGTCCTTCCAAAGGCAGGGGATATCTGTTATGCCACTACCAATCGTCAGAAGGCAGTATCTGTCCTTGCTGAACGGGTAGATATTATCTTAGTCGTCGGTTCGAAGAAGTCCTCAAACTCCTCGAAACTCTCTCATCTTGCGGAAACCCTTGGTAAAAAATCATATCTCATTGACTCCTATGAAGACATCGATCTTTCCTGGATCGATACTGGGGCTTCTGTTGGGATCACTTCGTGAGCCTCTGCTCCTGAGGAGTTGGCAGATAGAGTGATCGAGTTTCTGTCGAAAAATGGAGGGAAGTTTACCTGAGAGCTCCGAGTGGTGGAAGAAACGATAGAATTTCCGTATATACTCAAAAAGAATAGTTAATATCAGATGAGGAGAAATGTAACAAAAAGGAAAGTATTTTTGAGAAAACTTATTTCTGAATATATAGTATGGATTTAGAAATGGTATTCTTTCTCCAAAAAGAAAAACGAGGGAAAAAATGGGGATTTCGGGAAGGGATAGTTTGGAGGAAAGATTAACTTTGGATTCCCTAGTGTAAAATTCGACAAAAATAAAAAAACTCTATAATGATTCAACTACAACTCATTCGACTTTTTATTTTGTCTCAAAAGGATAGTAAAGGGCAATTTATATTGTCCTGTCCTTTCTTCTTTTGGGAAACCAAAATAAGAGTCGAATTGTTGTAGTAAACATAAAGGCGTATAGATTGCCCTTTTTGTTTTTATATACTTACCCTTTCTTTTTCATGAATCCTCAAGCATTTTATTGACTCCTTCTTTCCAGTTTTGTCTTATCTTGTACACTATCCGCTATTCTTTTCGCTCTTACCGATGGTGAACTTCAATTAGGATTTATATTTATATTCATAATTATTTTCCCATTTGTCTGGAAGATAGGAAAGAAATATTTTCCACGAGATAATAATATGAAATGGCATGGAATTCAGAAGAGATTTTGGGTTTCAGTAATTGTATTAAATATCCTTATGGTTGGTATAATTTTTCTTTCTTCATATATTGCTTGAGAGGCATTAATGCAGAAATGAAAATATCTCATACCGGCTAGTGAAAGTACAACTACAGCTTCTTTTCTCGACTTATAAAATAAGTAAAATTATAAACCTCTACTATTTCAGTTGAGGTTTATTTTGAGGGTTTTGAATGAGTTTCCAGAGAAACTTGATATTCTTCTCGAATTCTTCTCTCTGTTCCAGATTTTTATAATCAAAAATCGTTCATTTCTTCGCTATGAAGACGATATCGAG
>JAGOMW010000064.1:2883-4481 GCA_017993345.1 Candidatus Altimarinota bacterium
GAGGTTTATTTTGAGGGTTTTGAATGAGTTTCCAGAGAAACTTGATATTCTTCTCGAATTCTTCTCTCTGTTCCAGATTTTTATAATCAAAAATCGTTCATTTCTTCGCTATGAAGACGATATCGAGTGATGCTTTCTCGAGATAAGGGAACGATGTATCATATGAAAGGCGACGCCAGAAATTTCGATTGACACTTCACTTCGTTTGTTTTCCAGAGAGGACGATCCCACACCGAGCATATCCGAGCCGATTTGGGAAGGTATTCGCGATGAGTCCATATGAAAAAAAAGGTTTTCTTTTGGAGAGAACCTTTTTTACTTCATTTTCTGAGAGTCTATTTTTCTTTGCGATCATAGGGAAACTGATATTATCTTCCACGAAAACGCTCAGTGAGACCAGGGAAGGTGATAATACGCGCATTTCCCCCAGCTACATTATGATGTTTGCTCTTTCCACGGATATCCTTAAAACGTGCAGGATAGCTCACAGCGAGGACATGACGACCCTTTCGGCGACGAGCCTTCAGAACCTTTTGTCCGTCTACAGTAGACTTACGAGCGAGGAATCCGTGAGTACGGAGACGTTTTCTTTTCTTGAGTTTTGCGAGCATAGTAACAGATTGAATAAATGAAATGATCATCCAGAGGGAATATATCCTCTTAAAAGCTTCGGGATTATATAGAAACGCTATCTATTGTCAAAAGATTTTCCTGATTAGATAAATTTTCTTCGAAAGAAGAAAAGTGATGCTAGTGCTGAGAGGATAATGAGAACTGCCACTGCTCCAGGTCCAGTTTGTACCTTTGATGCAAGTGCTGGCTTTGCTGATGACTCATTTTTATCGTCACAAAGAGCTTTGAGTGCGAAATTCTCATAAACAAGAGATCCTGATGAGAGGAAGAGAGTGTACTCCGTCTCTTTTGTATTTTGAATCAGTTCGTATTCCCCTGCTGGAGTCACTTTATAGAGATTATAGGATACAGCACCTGTAAGCGCGTTCCAAGAGAGAGTACTCGTATCTTTATTGGTAAGAACATTTATTTTTCCAACATTTCCGATAGTACATCCTGGTTGTCCAACTGTTGCCGTCAGACTTTCTGAACTAAGTCCCTCTATAAGAGACCCGTCAGTTTTTGCTCCAAAAATCTTAAAAGTATACTCTTTTGGTGGAAGCTTATCTATGTACCAAGTATAGATTCCACCGGTTCATTGGATTTTCGACGCATCGAAGGTTATTGCTTCGGACGAGAGATTATCAGGAGATTCTCCATAGGCAATTTTGAATTTTCCAAGTTCTGTAGGAATGTTTTCAACAGAGAATTGGAAAAGAACCTTTGTTCCTTCAGTGGTGATTTTCACTCCATTAAAGCTGGCAGATGGTGCTGCTGCTTTCTCAGTTACAGTAAGAGTGGCGGCGTTATTATTGGTTGTAGTTTTTCCGAGTGAGCTTTTTGCAGTGATGCCGATTGGGTATGTTCCAGCTTTTGCTGGTGCAACCGTATCAGCACTATACTTTCCTGATGATTTTTCTGTTGCTTTTATGGATGATCCATCAAGGATGAAGCTTACATCAGAGAGTCCAGGGTCTGCTTCGGTT
>JAGOMW010000065.1 GCA_017993345.1 Candidatus Altimarinota bacterium
CCTTTTAGAATCGTTGGTATTGATTTTTCTTGAATTGGTGTTGGATTTTTATATCCCTCTTCATTGATGGCGCGGAGAATAGGTTCGATAATCGGTAGGTCTGAAAATAACATTGTTTTTTTGTTTTAAAAATAGGAACTCTTCTATCTCCAATCCATCACATACTGGAGTCGGTTGTATTCGGTAAGGGTCATATCGAGTTTTTTGAGCTTGGTGGCGAGTTCCACTCATACATACCGCCAGTGCCATGGTTCAATCTCATATTCATCGATGTCTTCTCATTTTTGATAACTCTGTGTCCATCCATATAGATGAGCATATCTCTGGAGCCACTTGATGTAGGCAACGTATTTTGGATTTTTATAATATTCTTCTTCGGTAGTTGCATCGAAGAGATCCACTGCGATTCAAAGTTGATGTTCAGAGTGTCCCGGTGGTGCACAGAGACTATCCGTACACTTGCCGAGGTCCCACA
Organism: Candidatus Altimarinota bacterium; assembly: GCA_017993345.1. Taxonomy (GTDB): domain Bacteria; phylum Patescibacteriota; class Gracilibacteria; order BD1-5; family UBA2023; genus CANBWW01. The sequence goes on from JAGOMW010000065.1 coordinate 476, forward strand.
TCCGTTTCTGATAGGCGGCACTTCTATAAGCGGATATCACTATGAGTGGCTCTCAGAAGGTGATATGAAAATCACGAGCCATATTCCAGAGAGACTCTCTTGCCACTTTTCTGATTTTATTTACCCGTCCAGCCTCTCCGATCTCGTTTACGCCACCAACAGAAACAAGATCAGTTGGTTCATAGTTTTTATCACTCAGACTGATACTCTTGCTTACAAAGGTATCGATTTGGGTATCTTTATTTTTAAGACGAGTTTTCCAGTCTTGTATAATCGGACGAGTTTTTTTGATGGTTTCCCTTTTTTCTCCTTTCTTTTCCATGGGAATACTGACTTCCGTATTCGGTAAAATGGGTGTCTGAAGAGTACTTCCAGTCAGCGCGACGCTCGTTATAAGTGAGAAGGAGATGAGACCTGTAAACACGGAAAGAGAAGAGAAAAAGAAATAAATTAGAGGATTTTCTTTCTTCTAAGAAAGAGCATCAGAATTATAAGAACACAAAATGTACCACCGATTGACCCATACACGATCATATTTCAGAAGGGGACATTTTCCACATTCATACCAAAAAATCAGGTAAGCAGCGTGAGTGGAAGCATAAACGCTGAGAAAGTTGTGAGATACTTTACTGTGGTGTTGCTTTCGAGTTCGAAGACGCTTTTCAGGGTATCTTCCATCGAATCGATATTTTCCTGAAGAAGCTGAATCTCTGAAAATATCTTATCCATCTTATCTTCGAGATTCTCGAAATAAAGTTCCACCTCGTCAGAAAAACGATCTTTCATACGTATTTCGATCATCTTTAGAACCGCAATTTGCGGTTTCATCATGTGCTTGAGGGTGATGATGTTGCGTTTTCGAGTCATGATCGACTTGATCAGATCCGTTCCACGGGCAGAGAAGAGATCTCTTTCTATGAGTTTCAGATCCTTTCCGAACCTTTCAAGCATCTTCATCGTTTTATCGAGAAACCCTTCGATGATATCATAGAGAATAAAGGCTGGGCTCACGTGTTCTCCATTTTCCACCATCTTTTCATAGTTTGCGTAGATACCCTTCATGGTGAGGGATTGATAATAGCGAAAGGTGAGAAGATAGTCTTTTGAGATAAATATATTCAGTTCGTTATGAATATATCTCTCCGTACTCGGTTCGTATTTCGGAAAATGTAAAACCAAGAAAAGATAGTCATCATAGGTATCGATACGTGCATACTGATTTTCTTCAAGGATGGCTTCCTTATCGAGTTCATGGAAACTATATTTTTCTATAATCATATCGATCTCATCGAGAGGTGGATTGATATAGTCATGCCAGGGTCAGAGAGTTTTTTTGGTAGAAAGAGCTTTTGTAGATGGAGTTCTTTTTTTTGTCACCATAGGCAAGAGGGGTCAAGGATTTTTCAGTATTTCTTGACCGAGTATATACAGAAAAGATTACTTGTAAACCAAAAGCATTTCCTCTATTTGAGATTATTTTTTCTATAAAAATAATCTCTTGAGTTGGCATATAAACTATATATGCAAATGTTATAATAGTTGATTTTCTCAATTTTTTCATAGTATGAGGAGCATAACAAAAATAACAAATGGAATTTATTATTATAACTATCCTTACTCTTCTGAATTGATTTTTTGCACTTTCTGAGATAGCTCTCGTATCTGTTAAAAAGAGTAAGATGGAAATGCTCGTTTCCAAGTGAAGTAAAAGAGCAAAAATCGTACTGAATCTCATAGAAAATCCAGAACACTTTCTCTCATCAGTTCAGGTGGGAATAACGCTTATTAGTATTATATCTGGAGTTTATGGTGGTTCTGCTATTGCGAAAGTTCTTACAAAGTATATAGAAGCGCTTCCATTCATTTGATGACATGCCGAAAGTATTGCTCTTGCAGTTGCTATTGGTGGAATTACTTATTTTTCTATTGTTATCGGTGAATTGGTACCGAAAACAATTGCTATGAATAACGCTGAGTGACTAGCGCTCTTCTGTGTACCGATACTCAGATACTTTATGATCATTACGTATCCATTTGTAAGGTTACTTTCTTTTTCTACAAAAATAATCATCAAACTCCTCTGAATAAAGGATGCTGAGGAAGAAAAGCTCAGTGAAGAAGAACTCATAGCACTTCTCAAGAATGCTTGAAAACAGTGAGTACTCGATACAGAAGAGAGTAAGATACATCACAATGTATTCTCTTTCTGAGAACAAACAGCAAAGTCTATACTGACTCATCGAAATCAGATAGAATCGATAGATATACACAGTAGTATCGAAAAAATATTTAGCACCATTCAGAGGAGTACTCACTCAAAGTTTATAGTTATCGATGATTCACTCGATCATATAGTTGGTGTGTTGTATTTGAAAGACTTTTTAGAAAATCAACATAAAAAAGACTTTATACTTCGTGATATTGTAATAAAACCAATCATTGTAACCGAAAGAACTCCAGCTATTCAAGTACTGAATCTTTTTAAGAAAAAGAAACAATATATTGCGATCGTCGTAGATGAGTTTGGTGGAACAGAGTGAATTATTACCCTCCATGATTTGATGGAAGTAATTGTTTGAGATCTTCCCGATGAAAATGAGGAAACAGAGTGAAATATTATACCCAGAAATGAGAGCGAATATTTTATAAATTGAAAAACACTTATCTATGAAGTAAATCAATTTTTTCAAGAAGAGGCTATAGAGGATAATAGTAATGAATACACAACGATTTCAGGGTATCTGATGAATGCATTTGGAAAACTTCCAAAAACAGGTGAGAAAATCAAATGACAAAATAATTATGAGTTTGAAATCATCGATATGGATGGTGTTAGGATCGATAAAGTACTTGTACGAAAATCTCCTACGGAATAAAAAAACAGATCGAAATCGATCTGTTTTTTTATTTTATAATTTTACCACATCTATTTTTAACAGAGTATATTTGTACATAAGAGTATATCTATAAATTTGTCCATAGATTTTTTTTCACACCAGAAAGCCATGAAGTCTTTTTATAAGAATGAGTATCATTTCAAATATGTTTATTTTCTTTACTTATTTATATAAAACTATATATTGTGTTTAGTTATATTATTTTAATACAACATATAGTTTTATTTCATAATTTATAAAATATGTCGCTCTATAAAGTAAAAAAAAGAAATGGTACAATCGTCTCTTTTGAAAGAGAAAAAATTGAATTGGCTATTATAAAGGCAATGAAATCACTCAAAATAACTGATGATCTCTATGCTCGAGCAATGAGTGAAGAAATTACGGTTGGATTAAGCCAGAAATACACAGAGAGTGTTCCAGATGTTGAAAATATCCAAGATGAAGTAGAAAATATGCTCATGAAGAGTGGATATGAACAAGTTGCAAGGGCATACATCCTCTATCGAAATGAACATAAAAAAATACGAGAAAAAACAGGTGTCACTCTCGATGTATGAAAAACAATCGATGAATACTTGGATAAGAGTGACTGGCGTGTGAATGCAAATGCCAACTCAGGCTATTCTCTCGGTTGACTCATACTCAATACTTCAGGAAAAGTGAGTGCCAATTATTGGCTTTCCTCTGTCTATCCGAAAAATATAGGTGATGCACACAGAAATGGAGACTACCATATTCATGACCTCGATATGCTCTGTGGATATTGTGCTTGATGGAGTCTAAGGCAACTTCTTGAAGAAGGATTTAACGGTATGCCAAATCGCATAGAGTCAGCTCCTCCAAAAAACCTCCAATCTGCCGTGAATCAGATGATTAACTTCTTCTGAACACTTCAGAACGAATGGGCAGGGGCACAAGCATTT
>JAGOMW010000066.1 GCA_017993345.1 Candidatus Altimarinota bacterium
ATCGACATTGATCGAACAATTTTCCCTCGCAAAGAGGATCTGCATACGACCAGTTCCATCAGAGATGGTTGCAAAACAGATCTTCCCAAATGATCTATGGAGCATGACTCGTCCAGCAATACTGACTTCAGAAGTCGGATTTGGGATGATCTCTTCGATCACTCGAAATGGAGAATTAGTTCCTTCTTCGAGTTTCGCTGGATATGATTCTGATATTTTTCCGATCGAACTCGAGATATCGAATCGGTGAGCAAATGGATTCACTCAGAGTGATCGTATGCGATCGAGTTTCGTGATGCGATCGAGTGTTTCAGAAGAGTATTGGGAAGTAGACATAGAAAATGAAAAGAGATAGTGGTTGTTTTTTGTACTGAGAAATCCCGTCTAATATATAAAAAAGAGGGGAAAACGCAAAAATTAGTTTTTGTTTTCTATGAGTTCTCTATGCAGGAGAGAAATTGCTTTTTTCTGTTCGTTTTCACTCACTCCGAAAACAATCACTTTCGGTTTATCAGTTTGAATCACGGGTCAGAGATTGATTCCAGCATTTGCGAGGATTCCAGTTATTTCAGAAAGAATTCCGACTTGATTTATATTTTCTCATCCAACAAATATTAGTGTATGTGAAGTGTGCTCGACACTTACTTCTGAATCTTCATCTTCTTCCCATATTTTGAGTTCTTGTTTGAGTTTTTCACAGACAGTATCGAATCTTTTCTTTTCTTCGGAGATTCATTCTTTTTTATTTACTGAAATCATCAGATTGATACTCGTTGCATCCGAAGAATCATCTATAATCGAACACCCGTGATTTGCAAGAAATCAGGTTACAAATGCAAAATATCCGTCACGATTCATGTGATATGAGTGAATACGAACTTTTTGAACACGACGAGACTGGACAAACTCTATTCACTTTGGTGGATTTTCTGGTCATTGCATCGTTATGACAGTTCATATTCCGCTGTCTGTGTAGACCTGCATATATCCGTTATTTCGAAATATCTCTGGCATGGCGGCCGCACGGTTTACAAATCCAGCGTCTGCACCATCTGGATCAACCATCTGTAAAAGAAGCTCATAACTTATATGTGTTAAAATCTGTACATCTTTCACTTCCCTTGGATCTGCTGAAGAAAGGTTGTAAAGTTTTTTGAGCATAAATGCGACATTTTCTTCTGGATATTTTTTTCTGATGGCGGCATACAGATTTCCAGCTGTCCAGTCTGAATATCCCCGCCCCACCTTTCGAAAAAGTCATCCATCCAGATTTCAACTGTATCCAGGAACGAATGCTATATTTTCTCTTTCTATTGCGTGCATAGCTTTTTCTGCAACCTCATTTCGAATGCTTTCTATACTCTTCTTTTTTTCCATTCCGTACGTATTGATCCATGTATTTTCCTTTCCGAAAGTTTCACTATATATTTTACTTACAAGCATCTCTCCCCATCACATAATTGAAAAAGTCTCATCATCGAATGTGATCGAATAGTCATTTTCTTTTGATGGAATTTGTCATCCAGAAATACTTTCAGTTATAGCATTTTGTAATTTTTCAAATTCTTCTTTAAGGAATGAGAGAACTTCTTCTTTTTCAGAATGATCAGAAAGTTCTGTTTCGATTCTCTCTTGATAAAACTCTTCCAGTTCTTTTGCTTTCTCCAGAGCTATTTTCTCATCTTTTTGACTTATCCTTTCTGCTATTTCTATGAGAATATCGGTCGTATTCCATCGATCAGATGAATTTTCCGCGATAGAATTTTTAAATGCTGAGAAAACATAAATTCACTTTCCTCCATTTTCATATCTTTCCGTAAGCATGGCAAGAGTTTTCCTTAATTGAAAAGAATCATCTCCACCTATTTTTTCAACGCGAAGATCTGTACGAGATGAGGGTAAATGATTTTGCATAAAAAATAAATAAAAAGTAAAAAACTCAAAATAAAACCTCTCCGTTTTTCGGAGAGGTTTTGCGAAGAATATATGCATCACAAAGAACCTATCCGATAGGAGAGGAAATCTTCTTGGTAATGATAGTATTTCTGTGAGTCATATTTCGAGTATAGAAAAATGAATTCTAAAGTCAATTTTTTCTCTTGCAAAGAATTTTGGGTGAGTATTTTTTGCTTTTTCATCGTTCCTTTTTATACTGAAACCCATCTTTTCGAGGGTTTTTCTTGGGTAAAAGCCTTTCCTAAATCATAATCTAAAAATATATGTGTGGAGTATTTGGTTATCTTGGACAATCAGGAAAGGCATCTACCGAGGTTCTTGCTGGACTTCAGCGTCTCGAGTATCGTGGTTATGACTCAGCGGGAATCTGTGTTTTGAATCATGATCATCAGATCGAAGTAATCAAGGCAGTTGGGAAGGTAGGAAATCTCAAACTCCGAACGGATAGTTATGAACTCGGAAGCTATCATGCGGGGATCGGACATACTCGCTGGGCAACTCATGGAGGTGTGACTGAGGCGAACTGTCATCCGCATCTTTCTCAGTCTGGGAGATTTGTCGTGATTCACAATGGTATCATCGAAAACTATGCTGAGATCAAGGAAGAACTGATAGAAAAAGGATACAGCTTTCAATCCCAGACAGATACTGAGGTAACGGTAAAGCTTTTTGAGGATATATTCGATGGAGATCATCTCTCGACGATGAAAAAACTCGTCAAACGACTTCACGGAGCATATGGTCTCGTCTTTCTCGATCGTGACCATCCTGATCGTATTTTTGGTTCTAAAAAGGGAAGTCCGATGGTGATCGGATTTGGGAAAGAAGAACGATTTATTTCTTCGGATTATCGTTCACTGATCGGACTCATCGATGACTATATTATCCTCGAAGATGGGGATATATTTCTCGTGACTCCGACTGAGTATACGGTTCTTTCTGAAGAAAACTCTACGGATCGAAAACATCATGGTGTTGATGAGAGTGAGAAACCAGTGGAACTCGGAGACTATCCTCACTTTATGCTGAAAGAAATCTTCGAACAACCAAAGGTCCTCGAAGATGTTTGGCGTGGTCGAGTGAACTTCGATACTCATGAACTTCACTCAGAAACACTTCTTTCCCTCCAAGATAGTGAAATAGAACGTATCGTGATCGTCGCATCAGGAACGAGTTACCACTCTGGACTCATGGCAAAGTATTATTTTGAGGAGTTTGCATGACTTCCGACAGAAGTGGTGGTTTCCGCTGAGTTCAAGTACAAACGCAAATTCGTAGATACAAAAACACTCCATATTTTTGTATCTCAATCAGGAGAAACGGCTGACACTCTCGACTCTCTGAAAATCGTGAAGGAACAAGGTGGGCAGGTATTTGGGATCGTCAATGTTCCAGGTTCATCGATCGCACGAGTTGCTGGGCAGGGACTCTACACCCGAGCAGGTACAGAAATCGGAGTTGCTTCCACGAAGGCATTTACAACACAAGTGGCATGTTTCCTTCTGATGGCTCTCTATTTCGGAAAAAAACGAGGACTCGACTACAAGAAGTATCGAGAGATTCTCGACGGACTCAAAAAACTTCCTGAATCCATGGAGTGAGCACTCCTTCGGGGTGAAGGAATCAGAAAAATCGCAGAAAAATACTCTGTCTATAAAAACTTCTTCTTTCTCGGACGACTCTATGAACTTCCTATTGCGATGGAGGGGTCTCTCAAACTGAAGGAAATCAGTTATATCCACTCAGAAGCATACGCTTCTGGAGAACTCAAACATGGATCTGTTGCTCTTATAGATCCAGAATTTCCGACGATCATGGTTGATGGTGGTGGAGTTCTTTCTGCTAAAAATATATCTTCCGTACAGGAAGTAAAAGCACGCGATGGAAAGGTGATCGGAGTGGTAGCTGACGGTGATAAGAATGCTGAGATGTACAGTGATGTTCTCTCATTCCCATCTACGGGAGTACCAGAGATTGATCCGTTTGTCGAGATGATCGTCCTCCAGCTCTTCTCTTACTATACAGCACTGACACTCGGACGTGATATCGATAAACCGAGAAATCTTGCGAAGAGTGTAACGGTGGAATAATTTTAAAATTCTTTTTATGAAATTTTGATTTCAACTTACTTTTTGAATTCTCTGAATTTCTCTTCTTGGAGGAGGAATATTTTATGGAATAAATCAGTATGAAACGAAAAATGATTGTACCTTTTCGCTCTTATCCTTGTCTTGCGAATATGTATATCATCTTTTTGATGATAATGAGCACATGCAATTAAAGAAACCCCTTATCCTTCTCTATCCAGAAAAAAATATGGA
>JAGOMW010000067.1 GCA_017993345.1 Candidatus Altimarinota bacterium
TCTTGGCTTCCATCCTATCAAAAACAGGTTGAAGAAACAATTTCCAGACTTCTAGAAGAACGATATCGTTCTTTTTCTGATCCTTCTGAATCCCTTTTTGCAGATGCTATTAAACATGCTGTTTCTGCAGGATGAAAAAGACTTCGACCTGTTTTTTCCATGATTACATATGAGTATATAAAGAAGGAATCAACACCCGAGATTCTCCTAGAATCCATGGTTGGTATTGAGATGATACACGCATATTCACTCGTTCATGATGACCTTCCTTGTATGGATAACGATGATTTTCGTCGTGGAAAACCGACGGTCTGGAAACAGTATGGAGAAACTCTGGCAGTTTTAGTGGGTGATGGACTCCAGTCATATGGTATAGAGTTGCTCGCACGTTCGAGAAATCCAGACATACTCCTTGAGGTTGCTCGCAATATTGGAGACTTTGGAATGGTTCGAGGACAGTTGCGAGATATGCTTCTCGATCAGGGGGAGATATCACTTGATGAACTTTTTCGTCTTCATGATGAAAAAACAGGTGCAATTATTGCTACTTCTTTTTCTCTTGGTGCAAGACTTGCAGGTGCGACCAATGATACAGTAGATGTCTTTCGAAGATTTTGAATTCTTCTTGGACGTGCTTTTCAGCTCCAGGATGATATTCTTGATTTTGAGTGAACACTCCAACAACTTGGGAAAAGAGGAGGAAAGGATATAGAACTCTGAAAATGAATTGTCTCAAAGATCGGAATTGATTGTTCCAAAAAGCTTCTTTCCGATATGGAAAATGAGCTGATTCTTCTTTTAAAAAATCATGAGATTACGGATCAAAAATTTTTCGATATGATTTATTTCGTGATTCATAGAAGTGTTTAAAAAATAGTATCCGCAAAATAGAGAAATCTCCTTTGGCAAGCGGAAAGGGAGATTTGTTTTTGTGTTTTTCGCTATCATTTGTTAGTATAGAAAGACAAATAATATTATTGTATGTTTCATGACTGGTATCCTTCATATCGAGAAAAGGTAGACGCAGCTCTCACTACCTTTTTTTCTGAGCGATACACGCAAATAGCTTCTGATACGGAAAATCGATTTCAGGAGGCGATGCAGTATACCTCCACCATGAAGGGAAAGCGTATTCGACCTATCCTTGCCATGATTATGTACGAAGAGGTTATCGGGCTTCCAGCTGATGTGATTTTACCATATATTATCGGTATAGAGTTTCTTCATAGTTCTTTTTTGGTGCATGATGATCTTCAGGCTCTCGATAATGATGAGTTCCGTTCTGGTGAACCATCTCTTTGGAAAAAATATGATGAAGCAACAGCCATTCTCGTTGGTGATGCACTCCAAGCACTCGGTATCGAGTGTCTCAGCCGTGGAAAAAATATGATGGTTGTTATGGAAGCGGTTCAGGCTATTGGGGATATGGGGATGATTCGAGGACAGATTCGTGATCTTTTTTCTGATCAATCAACAATGAATCAGAGAGATATTATCCGACTTCAGGATGAGAAAACAGCGAAGCTTATCAGCGCCTCTTTGATCATCTGAGGACTTATGGGTGGTATGCATGATCATGAGTCTATAGAACGTCTGCGTTGGTTCGGAGTACTTCTTGGCCGTGCCTTCCAAGTACGAGATGATATTATGGACTTTGAGTGAGTGGATGTACCTCTTGGAAAAACTGCCAAAAAAGATATTGCCAACCATCGTGGCATGGTTGCGTTTATGGGTATCAATAAAACAAAAGATCTTCTGCAGGAACTAGAATTCGCACTTTTAGAAATTGCAAATACTTTCCAGACACCAAAATTCTCCGATATGGTAGAGTTTATCGTGCATGGGGAGGTGAAATAAAAAATCCCACATTCGGTGTGGGATTTTTGTGATTTTATTTAGAGTTTTCTTAGATACTCTTCTCCTTTCATCGTGATCTGCCTTCCGCGAGGTGTGCGTTCGAGAAAGCCGATCTGGAGAAGATATGGTTCTACGACATCCTCGATCGTCGCACTTTCTTCACCGACGACAGATGCAAGAGTAGAGAGTCCTACTGGTTTTCCTCAGAAAGTTTTCAGAAGGTGAGTCAGGACTTTCTGATCGAGCATATCGAGTCAGTTCGTATCGACTCAAAATGCTTCGAATATTGCGTCACAGTCTGATTTTTCTGAGATACTTCGCCCAGTGGTTGCATAGTCACGAAGCGTTTTCACATATCGGTTCGCGATACGCGGAGTTCCACGTCCACGAAGTGCGATCGCTTCCACGGTGGCATCTCCTATACCTATGAGATCAAGTATTCCAAATGATCGACGCACGATCTTCGCGAGATCGGAACTATTATAAAAATCGAGCTTGAGTATATTTCCAAAACGATCACGCAGAGGGCTCGATAGGCTCGAGAGTTTTGTAGTAGCACCAACGAGTGTAAACTTTGGTATATCCATCTTCACACTCGTTGAACCAGTTCCTGATCCGATCATAATATCGATCTGGAAATCTTCCATCGCTGAGTAGAGGATCTCCTCGATCTGTGGTTTAAGTCTGTGGATTTCATCGATAAAGAGGATTTCTCACTCTGTGAGACTCGTCAGGAGCGAGATAATATCTGCTTGCTTCTCGATAGCAGGTCCACTTGTGTGCTTGATTGCACTTCCCATCTCATGAGCGATGATCGTCGATATCGTCGTCTTTCCGAGTCCTGGAGGACCATAAAAAAGAATATGCTCGAGTGCTGTTTTTCTGATTTTTGCTGATTCTATGGCGATCTGGAGGTGTGCTTTCATCTGGGGTTGTCCGATGTATTCGGAGAGACTTTTTGGTCGCAGAGAAATTTCCGAAACAATTTCTTCTTCGTGTTGTTTTGGTGAGACTGTACGGATGATATCTGGGGTTTTCGATGATTTTATGGACATAAGAGGCAAAGTATATTCTCGAAAAGTATATGGAAAAAGGGTGAGCAAGCAAAAGGAAATATTCTGTAAGGAATTTCTTTTTCTGTCTATTTTCTTCACTTTTTTTGACAGAAAGAAGAGAAAATAGTAGAATCATCTTATGAATATAATTCCTTCCGGTGATATACCTGTTTGAGAAAAAGAAAAACTCGGTGGATGGAACGAGGAGATTTTTGAGTCTCTCAGTTCAAAAAATAAAAAAGCCTATGCTCTTGCAGCCCGATTGCATCATAATGTATTTCGGAAGAATGGTGATCCATACTTAGTACACATTAACCGTTCTCTTGTATTTCTTAAAGATCATAAAGATCTCCTTCCGGAAGCGCTTAATATCGAATTGCTGACACTGTATATTATTCTTCATGATTGTATAGAGGATAATAAAGATGGACTGCAGATGATCCAGAAATATTTTGGAAATGAAATGATGATTTCGGTTCTCTGGATGTCAGCACCGAAGGTAGCTGTTCTCGATCAGTTGGATAGATTTCTCTGAAAAACAGAAACAGAAACAGAAACAGAAACAGAAAAAGACAATTCCCAGTATGAACAATTTTCAAGTATTTCTCAAGTTATTCATGCAAATACGCCTGAAGATATATGAACGATCGAAGAACTTTCAAAACTCCTTCCAGATTGAGATTGGATTTCTTTGTGGAAAAATTGATTTAAAAAAAGATACGAATCAGCTGAAGATCCTGAAAAACAAAAAAATGTTTTTGCTGATTGGGTCTTTCAGGGAATGGTATACAATATGCCTGAAGGAGAATTCCTAGCGAAGTCGTTCGAAAGGCTCGATAATCTGACGGATATAGAGGGGCTTCAGGATGAAAAATGAATGGTATCATATCGAAAGACGATGTTTACCACCGAAAAAACCTATATTCCCCGTCTTCAGGCTTTGCATATGAATTTACTCAAGAAGGTGATGGAAGATACTCTCCATATAAATAATCCGGATATCAAGAGGATTACTGATCAGACAAAAAAATGAGCCAACCAGTCTACTGAAGGCGGATAGATTTTCTCTGATTTTTCGTAAAACTCAGAATCGAAGTATTGAATCTGGATAATATATCTTCTTGATAAAATCTTATTTCTCAGTTAATAAGTGGCTTTTCAGTGGTTATAACGATATTTTTTTCTGTCAGTCGGACACTTTTTATATATTCAAATAACTCATCACGATTTTTTTCTGTCAGGATTTTTTTGACAGCATTCCAAGCGAGTGCAACTTCAATATCTCGATCTTTAT
>JAGOMW010000010.1 GCA_017993345.1 Candidatus Altimarinota bacterium
GTATATACTCCACCTCAATCCTATGACGAAATAGTATGATGAATGGATAATTTGGAGCAATTTATTAATAATCCAAAATTATCGGAACTTGATCCACTTATAAAGATGGCAATTATTCATCATCAATTTGAGAGCATTCATCCATTTTATGATGGGAATGGGAGAACTGGTCGTGTAATCAATGTTCTCTATCTGGTAAAGGAGTGACTCTTATCTCTCCCTACACTCTATCTGAGTAGATATATCAATACTCATAAATCAATGTATTATGAACTTCTCCAGAAAGTGCGTAATGATGGAGTATGGGAAGAATGGATACTTTTTATGCTTATAGCAGTTGAGAAAACATCAAAACAAAGTATCCATCTTATCAATAAGATGAAAGATCTCATGAAAAAAGAAAAGAAGCTTCTTCGAGAAAAATGTCCAAAAATATACTCCCAAGATCTTCTCAATAATCTCTTCAAGCATCCATATACAAAAATAGATTTTCTTATGCGTGATTTAGTTATTGTGAGACAAACAGCTTCTAAATATCTTGATGAGTTAGTAAATATTGGGATTCTTGAGAAACAAAAAATCTGAACTGAAAATTTCTATGTTCATCCTGAATTATTTGAAATTTTAAGAAATATACCAAGAATTGAGGAATAATATTAACATATGAACCCTTAAGTGTTAATAAAATTAAATAATATTAACATATGAACCCTTAAGTGTTAATAAAATTAAATAATATTAACATATGAACCCTTAAGTGTTAACAAAAATCTACAAAATTATAGTTTATGCAACAACATATCAACCGCATCACTGATATCCTCCGCCGAGATGATGGTATCTCTGGAGCTATGCACTACACAGAACAAGTCTCTTGGATACTCTTTCTGAAGTTTCTCGACGACTACGAGAAGCGTGAGGCAGACTCGGCTGAGCTCGACGGGAAAGAATATCGATATATCCTCGATACTACTTTTCGCTGGTCGAACTGGGTTCACAGGGATAAAAGGATGTTTTCAGGAGATGATCTGAAAGATTTTGTAAACAAAGAACTCTTTCCATATCTGAAAGGATTTCGAAATGTGGATACAGATTACCACTCGATCAAATATAAGATCGGGGAGATATTTTATTTTCTTGATAATCGTATCGAAAGTGGTCACTCGATCAGAGAAATCATCGATATTATCGATACACTCGATTTCCAGAGTCAGGCGGATCTTTTCGAGCTTTCGAAGATCTATGAAGACCTCCTCCAGGGGATGGGCAATGATGGTGGAAATAGTGGCGAGTTCTATACACCCAGATGTATTATCAAGCTCATTGTCGATCTCGTCGGTCCGAAAGTATGACAGACCGTCTATGATCCTGCAGCTTGAAGTTGTGGATTTCTAATCGAGGCATATCAGCATATTCGATCGCAAGTGCAGACCGATAAAGATCTTTGATTTGTCGCGAATAGTACGTTTTTCTGAAATGAGAAAACTCCACTCGCGTATATTCTCTGAGTGATGAATATGATCCTCCATGGAATCCATAATCCAAATATCAGTAAGACGAATACTCTCACGACCAATATCCGAGATATACAAGATGCGGATCGATATGATATCATCCTGGCGAATCCTCCATTTGGTGGAAAGGAAAAAGCGATGATCCAACAGAACTTCGTATTTCCCACAGGTGCGACAGAAATGCTCTTTCTCCAGCATATTGCCAAGATGTTAAAAGTGGGTGGTCGCACTGGGATCGTGGTTCCTGAAGGAGTCCTTTTCAATACTTCCGAGTCGTTCAAAAACATCAAAAAGGAAATCCTCGATAATTATAATCTCCACACGATTATCTCACTTCCGGCAGGAGTATTTCTTCCTTATAGCGGTGTGAAGACCAATATCATTTTCTTCGATCGAGTGGGTTCTACTCGAGATATATGGTACTATGAGATCGATCTCGGACGTACTCTTACGAAAAATAAACCACTCAAATATGAGGAGCTCAGTGAGATTGAGTGACTCTGGAAAGCACGTGCGAATACACCGAAATCCTGGACTATAAAAGTTGAGGACATAAAAGATTATGATCTCTCAGCGAAAAATCCAAACAAAGTAAAAGAAGAAGCTCTCAAAAGTCCAAGTTTGATACTTGAGGATATAGAAAAAAGAAACAAAGATATTGATTCACTCATGAGTGAACTTCGAAAAATCATCCAAAAATAGAAATACCCATGAATTAAAAAAACTCTCACTTTTTTTGTGAGAGTTTTTTATATATTTTATGGCAGTCCCACTTGGAATTGAACCAAGATCTACGGCTTTGGAGACCGCTACACTAACCATTGTGCTATGGGACTATAAACCCCGAAAAGGGGGATATCTATTAGATAGAGTAACGATAGAATGCTACGATCCCATCTTGTCCGATAAAGTCAGAAATTTTCTGGTCTGGATTTACAACGAATGGTTGAGTAAGAAGAGCATTTTCTTCACGGAACTTTGTCATTTTTCCTTCGATAATCTTCGTAAGAATTTCATCAGATTTTCCAGCATTTTTTGGATCATCCTTCATCATTGCAAGTTGAATTTCCTTTTCTTTTGCAACGATTTCATCAGAGATATCAGAAGGAGAGAGAAATTGAGGATTCATCGCTACGACGTGCATAGCAATCTGCTTCAATTTTTCAGCATCAGAACCCGATTTTCCAACTACAACAGCTGCATTTTTATGATTTGAGTGTGTATATGAAGCGATCACATCTCCATCAATCCGAGTAAGAGTGGTAATAACCATATTTTCACCAACTTTGAGAGTATATTCAGAACTCTTTAATGCCTCAGCTTTTTCAAGTGCTGCTACATCATCGTAAGCATCCTTACGAATATCGATAAATTTATTAAGCATTTCATCGAATGACTCATTTCGAGCAACAAAGTCTGTTTCACAAGTAACAACTGCTACATAAGCAGTAGTACCATTGTTATCAATCTTTATTTTCCCTTCGTGAGTTTCGTTTCCTGCACGCTTTGCAGCTTTCGCAAGACCCTTCTTTCGAAGAAGATCGATTGCTACATCCATATCACCATTTGATTCTAAGAGTGCATTTTTACAATCTGACATACCAACTCCAGTACGTTCACGGAGTTCTTTAATCATTTGAGCAGTGATCATATATAGTTTAGTTAGAGAAATAGGGAGGAATTATTTTTTTCAGAAAAATACTTGGGTCATACCGATTTTTTCTACGAGTTTATGACTAAATTCATAAAGCTCTCAGAGTTTAAATTTTTCTCCAGAATACGCTTTCCACATAAGAAAAAGTATAAGAAAGAAGAGAAATAGCTTAATAATACCTCATAAGAATGGGATAAACCAAGTAATAATCCCTATCAGAAAGAGTCCAAAGGATTGAACCATATGAAAACTCACAAAATCTGTTTTTTTATCAAAAACAAGAGGGATCAAGAAAAAAATATAGGCAAGTGCAGCTGAAATCTTTTCTTGACTCGTTATATTTCCAGTTGAGAGATTGTGTTTTTCCATAAAAGAGAATTATGCTGCAAGAGGAGTTTTTGGAGTGAGTTTTTCTACTTTTCCTGAGAGAGGTTTTTTCTCTTCAGTTTTACGAGCCTTGATAGCACCCTTGAGTTCTCCGAGCATAAATGCAATCGCCTTGATCGAGTTTACATTACAAGGAATAAAGAAATCAGACTTATCAATATCACCAGTCGAACCGAGAAGAGCAATAGTCATAACACCCTGCTTATTCGCTTCAGTGAGAGCGAGATCTTCGTAGTGACCATCAGCAACGATCACGATATCTGGAGCTTTTTTCATATCTTTTACACCTACGTATGCTTGTTCGAGTTTTTCAAGTTCCTTTTGTTTTACGGCAATTTCTTTTTTTGTAAGACCATCAAGCATACCTCCTTCGAAGGTAGTTTTCAGTTCATTATAGTAAGCAATTCGTTTTTTAATAGTAGCGAAGTTTGTGAGAAGACCTGGAACCCATTTTGTATTTACATAGAAGTTTCCTGTAGAAACTGCAAGTGCTTCGATCAGATCACGAGTTTGCACTTTTGTACCAACAAAAAGAATTGTTTTTCCTTTTGCTGTTTCTTCAGAAAGTACTGCTTTTACTTCTGTAAGTTTTTCGAGAGTTTTATAAAGATCAAACACGTGTACACCGTTTTGTACCCCGTGGATATAGTTACGCATTTTTGGAGACCAATATTCACGCTTATGTCCGATGTGGACAGCGTTTTCGAGCATGCTCTGAATGAGCGGATTGACAGATGCCATAAAAGAGAAAAATAAAAAAATAATCCTTACCGAGAAATTCGATCAAATACCAGGCAGAGGCTATTATGGAAGCCAAAGAGGAAGTATCCGTGAAAAAAGAAAATCCCAATACTCACACATTTTCCGAGTGAAATATCGGGAACATTATAAGAATAATCAAAGAAAAGCAAGTTTATTCTCTCTATTATTATTCTTATTTTTGATCCTGAGTATGGATAGTCTTAGTTTGATTCTTGATTTTTTGTTCCAAAAATTCCCAAGCCCTCTCTTCCTCAGGAGTCGGCTCTCCCCATTCATTGCTAATATTGAACTTTTCTGTATCTTGATTATTTAATTCTTCCATAATTGATCAGAATAAAAATATAAATTGTTCGATCATTATTTCTCTTTTACATTTATTGTCAAATTTAATTCACTTATAGAGCTCATAAATTATGATTTTCTTATTTTCTTATTTTGCTCAACTTATAATTTTTTCCTTCACCTTGCTTTTTCGTGGTTTTTTATACAATAATCAAGTTATAAATACTTACTTATGGACTATCCTCGTATTTTTGAAGAGTTTTTAGCCTCTCATCATTATCTCTGTTTGGCGACTATTTCCCCTGAGTGAAATCCATGGGCATCACCACTTTCTTATGTAAGTCTGGATAAGCAAACACTTTATTTTATTTCTCATGTTCGATCGAATCATTCTCTGAACATAGTTCACAATAAAAAAGTGGCAATCAGTATATATAATACTGAACAAATTCCTGGAAATGCTTTTTGAGTTCAATGTTGTGGTGAAGTAGAGATTATTTCTCAGGAAGAGGTTCCTGATTTTATTCAAGAAAAGCTTTTCAATCTTGTTTCCTTAGTGATACTCGAAAGAGAATATGCATTTTATAAAATAAATATTACTGAAGCATATCTTCCTGATGCAAATAGATGGAAGGAAAGTGGATGAATATGAGTATCAGTTGACCTTACCATATAAATAAATTTTTATGTCCAAAGAATATGAGATTATCATGGGTCTTGAAACCCATATTCGTATAAAATCAAATACAAAGATGTTCTGTAGCTGTGCGAATGCACTCGAACTTGCCCCAGAACCAAATATCCATGTTTGCCCTGTTTGTATGGCATTTCCTGGACAACTCCCAGTTCTTTCAGAATGAGTGGTGGATCTAGCAGTTCGAGCATCACATGCACTCAGATCAAAAGTAGAAGAAGTAAGTATTTTTGATCGAAAAAGCTACTTCTATCCAGACCTTCCTATGGGGTATCAGATAACACAACTCTATCATCCGATTGCTGATGGTGGTGAAGTAAAAACTATGATCGATGGTGAAGTAAAAACCTTCAGAATTCACCACATGCATATAGAAAATGATGCTGGAAAACTCATACACGTAAGTGGAAAAACACTTTGTGACTACAATCGTGCTGGATCTCCACTTATGGAAATCGTAACGGAACCAGACTTCAGATCAAAGTCAGATGTTATCGGATACCTCGAAGAACTCCAGAAGCTCATGAGATGGTGTGGAGCGTCTGATGCGGATATGGAAAAATGACAACTTCGATGTGATGTGAATATCTCAGTTCGAGAAAAAGGAGAAACTGGCTTTCGAAATCGTGTAGAACTCAAAAATATTAATTCATTTTCATCGATTGGTCGTGCTATCGATGTTGAATATGCTCGACAAATAGATATCTATGAATCTGGTTGAGTGATCGATCAGGAAACTCGTGGATGGAACGATGAAAAGGGATTTTCTACTCCGCTTCGTTCGAAAGAAGATGCAATGGATTATCGATATTTTCCTGATCCAGATCTTCCACCACTTGTACTGACTGATTCATACATAAAAGAAAGAACCATCGATGAGTTACCGATAGATAGAAGACTCAAATATCTAAATGAATATAAACTCTCTTCTGATGATGCTCGTATTTTGGCAAGTGATCATATAACGAGTGATTTTTATGAGAAACTCGTAGAAATGACGGGCGATCCTAAAAAATCTTGTTCCTATATCACTACCGTTCTCTTTGCTCTCTTTGAATGACACCATGAGAAAATCTGACTTTCTGATATACGATCAGAAATATTAGAAATTGCTCGTGTTATCGAACTTGTCAATGCTGATGAACTCTCATCTACAAACTCAAAAATCGTCATAGAAAAACTCGTCTTTGAATGAGGGAAGACAGATGAGATAGTAGATACTCTCTGACTCAGACAAAAAAATGATCTCTGAGCACTCGAGACAATTGTAGATCAAGTTATAGCCGAATCATCAACACAAATTGCTGAATATCGTTCTGGAAAAACCAATCTCTTTGGATTTTTCGTAGGACAGTGTATGAAGGTATCAAAAGGGCAGGGAAATCCGAAAATATTTACAGAAATCCTCAATAAAAAACTCTCTTAATGAGAGTTTTTTAACATAAATTTGTAAAATGACAATATATATGATAGGATATAAAGGAATAAAATATTTCTATGAAAAAAACACTTATTACATCTGCTGTACTCATAGGTTTTCTCCTTTGAGGGTTTCCGAGTATTGATATTTTTGCAACGGAAACACTCAAACCATCACTTACAAACCAAATCAATATCAACAAACAGTTGACGAAAAAATATATGAGAGATATGCAAATTGCTGCGAAGCGTGCAGAAAATCTCAGGAAAATCCAGGAAAAAGAATGAGTAATGAAGGTACAAAAAAGTACTATCCCCAAATGAACAATACAGGTGAATAGTACAATAAAAATAAATACTCCAACCACTCCGACAATTGCGTCTTATATTTCTTATGGAGGTGGAGGAAAAGTTGAAAATATACCATGAGTGGATATGAATCAAGTAAGAAATACTTGGCTTGGATGGTACAATATAGAACGTGGGAAAGTAGGACTCTGATCACTTTCTTTTGATAGCAGACTTGATATCACGGCACAAAGTTGGAATGAGATATTTTCGAAAGGAAAATGACAAAATCATCATGAACGAAATCCTGGAGATGGTTATTATAATTTTTCTGTCATTAGTAAGTGGTTTGCTGATCGTGGTGTGATAGGTTTAGTAAAAAATGGAACTACGACCGTGGAAAATGTCTGATATGGATACTATAATTGTAGTTCCTCTGACTGTACTTCGAGTCTCATAAGTTCTATCCGTTCTACATTTGATTTTTATATGCGAGAAAAGGCAACAAACGGTGCTCACTATAGGAGTATCATGGGAAGCGCCTTTACAAAGGTAGGAATGTCGATCCGAGTAGAACCATCTGAAAAAAGATACTATCTCGTCGTGCATTATATCACAGAGTTTCAATAAATATGAATAAAAATAGAACATACACTTTCTGAAAAAACAATAGATATTCTCAGAGAAAAAGTAAGTCAGGAAATTGAATATCTTCGTGATGTATTTGATAATACAATAACTCGTGATTTATTAGAAAAGAATCCAAATATTTTTCCACAAAAATGAATTACCTTGAGTGATGATCTATTGGATTACTTATCCAATAAACTCAGTAGTCTTGGATATCGATTTGATCAGGAATTTTTGAAATATAATCAGCTTGTCTGTTTTTGAAGCCTCCCTGATCATCGTGATCATAAACTTTGAATCCCTATTCATACTCTTTTTATCCCTTTTTCATTCCCTAATAATCAAAAACCTACTTTTACGCATATAGAAATGGAAGACGGTTTAGATCTGGAAAGTGGAAGTATCCTCTCTTTTAATCACAATAAAATACATTCACTAAAGATGGATACTGATGTAAATGAACCACTTTGATATGGACTTATACTCTATGTAGAAAAGATTCCTGAGAAACATATTACTAAGCAATAAAAAATATATTTGCAAATGTAAAGATTATCTATTTATCGTACAGACGCTTTCGAAACAAGCTTTTACTGATATTGTAACAGGAGTGAGTTCTGTAGAAATATTTGAATATGGATATGAGTCAGAGCGGATTAGTACAAACCGTATCTCTCAGTACTTCCTCATGAACAATCAGTATACTTCCTGAAAGTCAATCAGGAATTACTCAAACAGGAACAACGACGACTACTTCTTCATGAGAAATCATCACAAATACAGGAACCACCTTCATCATCAGTAGCGATACTGCAAGTGGTGGGAGCGTGAGTGGATCATATATGATCATCGCGTGATATGTTGCCTCAAATAGTTCTGGATCCACCCCTATAAATCTCACGACCACTCTTACACATATCATGCTCGGTGATGAGCGAATCGCCACTTTCCAGACACAGACCGACGATACTCCGAAAACAAGCGATGATGAGAAACTCGTCTATCATATATCCGACCATCTCAATAGTAGCAGTCTCGATCTCTCGAATACTGGCATTATCCTCCAAGCAACTGACTATGAACCATTCTGAAAGTCGATCACCTATGAAGTGATGAGTAAGAGAATAAAGTGAAAAAAATGAGGATATACCAATAAATACCTCTTCGCAAATAAACAACTCGACGATGAAACCGATTTACAATACTTCGAAAAAAGATACTATGATAACCGGATAGGGAAGTTCACGACAGAGGATCCAGTATTCTGGGAAGTAGGTAGCACCTTTCGTCCAACTGTTTATTTTACAGATCCTGAGCAATGGAATAGCTATAGCTATACGAGAAATAATCCGATAAACTATACTGATCCTACGGGTGAAGCACTTGGATGAGATGTATGGAATCCTATTTGAGACACAGTATCGACAGCAATAGTTATATGATGAGCGGTAGGATATGTAGGATGAAAAGCAGTAGATGGGTTATGAAAACTTGCATGAATGGCAATAGAATGAGTTTATAATTCTCTATCCAATATATCGTCAACAAAAACTATCTCTAATAAAACTATAGTTCCAGTAGATACAAATATTGGGAATAGTGATTCATGATACATGAAAGGTGGCAACTGGTGCTTGACAAACATATGCTGGAAGTGCTAGTCCTCCTCCAAATTGAGGAGGGAATAAAGGAAAAAAAGATGATGGAAAAAATAATAAATTTGAGAATGATAAATGAACCATACTGACAGATAAAAATCTTTTTTCAAAAGTTGAATGAAGAAAAACTCAATGAGCACAATGGTACAAAGAAAAATGAACTTGAAATATTTACTATAGAGATAATTTTCATAAAAATGAGCTTGAGGTATTCACTAAAAATGGAAAACATCTATGAGAAGCAAATCCTATAACGTGAAAGATTAAACCAGGAACAGCTAGTAAAGATAAAACAATCTATACTAAATAATTTATCTTCAAACCATGTATACCACTTCAATCAAAAAGAAAATTCGTTGAATGAAAAGAAAAAGTAATAATATTGAAAAATATTTTTCACGAATAAAAATAGAACATCTAGATTTTACGAGAGATTTTCATATTAAACTTCATATAGATCCATGGTATAGATTATATAATCTATGATGAAATGAATATTGATATAGAAATCCTCCATTAAATGTACAAAAAAAGATGTTAAATGAACTTATAAACCTTTACTTAAAAATACTGAGTAATCAAAAAATAAATCAATACTTTTCTATTTGGATTTTTGAAAAAGAATTTATGAATAGTCAACTAGTTTATTCAATTGATAATACTCAATATTATTCTTGATTATTTAGTCAAGCAAATATCAATATTCAATATACTCCTAGATTTTTATCACTCATTCGAGATATAAAGAAAACTGGGCTAAATGAACAATTTTTTGTTTATAAAAACTGAGACTATATAGAAAATGTGGTTGTTTTATCTAAATAATTAAATCTTATGTATTCAGAAAATGAACAGTAGATTCTAATTTAAATATTATTTGAAAATAAACATGAACTTTAATCAACTAAAATCTGCTTTCCCAGATCTCGATTTTGATAGCCTTACTTTGTCGAGGATTCCTCGTATTCGAATCCTTTTTCCAAGAAAAAATTTTAAAGGCATGCAAAAATCTCTGGATTTTGTTCTCAGAAAAATATTCATACATGAATGACAATTATTTACTCATAATCAGCTATATTCACGAAATGGAAAAATATATAAACCATATCTGAGTGAGTTGGAAAATTTATGACTTGGTAACGTTTATGGAAATAAAACATTATTTTTAGAAAAAGTTGATGATATAACAATCCATAATCGTATTATACCTATATCCTATGACGCCTTGTATAAGATTTCAATTACCGATGCATGGTGAAGAACAAAACAATATGGTGAAAAGAATGGTCTATCACATATTGAAATGGATAATTTTCTATTTTCCGAAAAACTTAACGTCCTCGTACATATAAATTTTATATTACTTGATCCAGTAGATTGAGATGGTCTGGATGTTTCATCATATGATAAAGAATACCTTTTAAATCTTGCTTCATATTTTACGGAAAATGGTTTTTGAGTATTAGTAGATAAGATAGATGAATTTAATGTTTAATTTAAAATTAAAAAACTATTAAGATTTCAAGGTTACACTATAAAATAATCCCTCTTCTTAGAGGGATTATTTTATACATCGAGATTTGCTACACTGGTCGCACGAGACTGGATAAAGTGCTTACGAGGTGGTACATCTTCACCCATCAGGATGCGAAATACTTCATCCGCTCGCTCAGCATCTTCAACGCCAACTCGGAACATCTTTCTCTGAACTGGATCCATAGTTGTCTCCCAGAGTTGTTCTGGATTCATCTCTCCGAGACCCTTATAGCGCTGGATTCACTCAGAAGTCACTCACTCTGCTTCCATGATAGCTACCTTCTGATCATCCGAGTAGGCATACCAAGATGATTTTCCTTTACTCATCTTATAGAGTGGAGGATTCGCGATAAATATATGACCATTATCTACGAGTGGACGGAAATATCGAAAGAAGAAAGTGAGGAGGAGTGTTCGAATATGAGCTCCATCGACATCCGCATCCGTCATGATAACGATACGATGGTAACGCAGACGACTATAGTCGAAGCTGTCTCCGATAGAGGTTCCGAGGGCGATGATGAGATTCTTGATTTCAGTATTTCCGAAGATCTTATCTAGACGAGCCTGTTCGGTATTCAGGATTTTTCCTCTCAACGGAAGGATCGCTTGGAATTCTCGAGCACGACCCTGTTTTGCAGAACCACCGGCTGAGTCACCCTCGACGATATAGAGTTCGCATTTTGATGGATCCTTAGAACTACAGTCTGCAAGTTTTCCAGGAAGTCCAGAACCTTCGAGAGCCCCTTTTCGGATGATGGTGTCACGAGCATTTCGTGCTGCAGCACGAGCACGAGAGGCAAGTAGACACTTATCGATCATGGATTTTGCGACTTTTGGATTTTCCGCAAGGAAATCATAGAGTCTCTCAGAGAAAATCTTATCAACGACGCTTTTTACTTCCGGATTCACGAGTTTTTCCTTTGTTTGAGAAGAAAAGCGTGGCTCAGGAACCTTCACAGAAATAACGGCACAGATACCCTCAAGAACATCAGTTGATTCGAGATTATTATCTTTTTCTTTGAGAAATTCTTGCTCACGAGCGTATTTATTCATCGTACGTGTGAGTGCTGCTTGAAAACCTGCCATATGCGTTCCACCATCAGTCGTGGTAACATTGTTTACAAAACTGATAAGCTTATCCGTATAATCATCTTTCTTATACTGAAGAGCGATTTCTACTTGGATATCTTCGAGATTTCGATCGACATAAAATATCTCATCCCCGATCGTCTCTACCCCACGATTTAGGTGGTGAACATAGGACTGGATCCCTCCCTCAAAGAAAAATCGATACGAAGCATCGGTAAATTCATTCAAGAGAGTCATCGTAATACCTTTTGTCAGATATGCTTGCTGACGGAGACGATTACGGATCGTATCGTAGTTAAATATCACCGTCGTGAACATCGTTGCATCCGGCCAAAATCTCACTACTGTCCCGTGTTTTTTTGTTTTTTCTCCAGTATCTTTTACTTGATCATCAGGAACACCTCGCTTATATGACTGAGTATAGATTTTTCCATCTTTATGTACCCACACCTGCATGTTATCTGAAAGTGCATTTACCACAGAGGCACCCACACCATGAAGCCCTCCAGAAACCTTATATCCACTCTCGGCTCCACCAAATTTTCCACCCGCATGAAGCACAGTCATCACTGTTTCGAGTGCTGATTTTCCTGTTTTTGGATGGATATCGACTGGGATACCACGTCCATCATCTTCCACAGAGACAGACCCATCACTATGCATCGTAACGGTGATATGCTTCGCATGTCCAGCCATCGCTTCATCGATCGAGTTATCGACGATTTCCCAAACAAGATGATGGAGACCTTGTTCGTTGGTTTCACCGATATACATACCAGGACGTTTTCGAACTGGATCAAGACCTTCGAGTACTTGGATCTGACTTGAATCGTATGTCATAAAACAAATGGAGTGAGAAAATAACAGAAACACTGAATAGATCGGCGATATCATATAAAAAAATGGAAGAAAGTAAAACTTTTCCTCCATTTATCATATGGTTATCGAGATTAGAGTCGCATCGCATGGATAATTCGATCTGACTTCCCCCAGTCAACATCGGCATCAAACTCTATTTTTGTTTCGAGAAATTCCCTCAGTGCAACAGTATCCACTTCTTCAGTAAGAGGGATATCTATAATCGTAGCGATTGATTTTTTAGGAAAAATACGGAGCATCATTACTTTTTCATTATCTGAAAGATAAGCAAATCTTGATATCTTACTGAGTTCATAGACACTTGAATTGACCTTGATCTTCTGTTCGTCGACGAGGACAGAGGTTATGGGATTTGTATTATTTTCCATCATGATATATACACCCGCAAAGAGAAAAGAAACCACCGACATAAGATAGAGTCACTCGTATATTCCATAGATTACCAAAAAAAGTACTACCACGAGGGCGATAAGGTACCAACTTTTTGGACGATCTTTATGAGTGGTGAACTGCCAAGAAAACATAAGAAAAAACAAAAAAATAATTAACTAACATTAGAAAGTATTTCTACAAATTTGGTCATAATAAACCAAGCAGACATCGAAAGAACGAATCCGATAATCGATCCCTTGATTCCATCCTTTGCATGATCTACATGAGAGCTATCCCCAGTGATACCACTGGCTAACTGCATCCGAAGTGCATGATAGATGAGTGCCACTACACAGATACCTCCGGTAAGTGCGAGAAGATTACTAATAACCGTTGCTATGATACTTGGGATATCTGTATATGAGAAATTTCCTGAGCGTGCTTTTTGACTATAGTCCTCTCAGAGGATACTTCCATTTATATCTCCAGCGGATGATGAAGAAGTATTTGACGATACCTTATATCGATCAGAAGAACTACTCGATGTATACCACCCATCTCATCCCATCGAGTATCCTGAAGGGATCTGAGAAAAATTTGCTTTATAGATATCTGCAGCAAAAAGACTATTTGAAGTGAAACAAAAAGAGGAAATTATCAGAAAAATGACGAGTCGTATTCTCATAAATAGTAAATAATATAAAGAGAGTATACACGATCCTTTTTGAAAATCCAAATTTTTGACTTCATTTTGCCTTTTTTCCTGTTCTCCCTATACTCAGACCATAAAAAGGGTTGTTTCTTTTCATTTTTTAAAAACAAAAGAACGATCCTTGTCTATTTTAATCTATTAGAAACCTCCTCATGCAAATTCCACTTTCTTGGATATCCCTTTATACAGACCTTTCTAATCTTATCGCGAAAAAAAGCATAAAAGATATTGCTCACGAATACTCTATTCATACAGCTGAAATAGACGGTATCGAAGAGCATTTTATCGATAAAGTCGTAGTAGGAAAAGTCCTTTCTTGTGAAAAACATCCAGAATCCAAGAAACTCTCGATCGTGAAAGTATATCTCTGAGAATATGGGGAAGAGACAATTCTTACTGGAGCAGCAAATATAGCAGATGCAACATATGTTCCAGTAGCAATGGTAGGAGCAGTGCTTCCTGGGGATTTTGTGATCGCCGATCGTATGATGGCGGGAATGATGAGTCGTGGGATGATCTGCGGAGCTGATGAGATCGGTATGTCCACAGAAGCATCGACAGGGATTATGATTCTTGAAGAAGATTGGGAAAGGGAAGTACTCGAAGATATGATTGGAAAATCATTCTTCGACCTGACTCTTGCACACGTTTGACTTGATGGGAAAATATATCATTTTCCTCTTCGTGATACGACTTTCGAGATCGATAATAAATTCATCACCAATCGTCCAGATCTTTTTTCTGTTCTTGGAAACGCGAGAGAATTTCATGCTGTTTTTGATCTTCCATTTGTTCCATATATTCCAAAAAACCTTCCTCAGAACGGAGAAAAACTTTCAGTAGAAATTCAGACTGATAAAGTTCTCGCATATCACCTTCTTTCTCTGGATGATATTTCAGTGGAAAAAAGTCCTTTTGGAATACGCCTCATGCTCGAACGCTCTGGACTGAGTCCAAAAAATAATCTCGTCGATATTACCAATAATATCATGACAGAACTCGGTCAACCGATGCATGTATTCGATCGAGATATGATCAGTGGAAATATCTCGGTACGTATGGGAAAGTCAGGAGAGAAATTTATCGCACTCGATGACAAGGAATACACCCTTACTGACATGGATATCGTGATAGCAGACGATGAAAAAATACTGGCCCTTGCGGGAATCATCTGAGGAAAGTCATCATCTGTGACTCATGAAACCAAAAATACCATCTGGGAATCGGCTTCTTTTGACCCAATTACCGTAAGGCTTTCTTCACAAAGGCATGGTCTGCGTACGGATGCAAGTATGCGATATGAAAAATCTCTTGACCCACTTCTTGCAAATACTACTTTCTCACGAGTTTTCGACTATCTCTCATTTCTCTGAAAAACTTATAAAACAAAAGCGGAATTTCATTTTACAGATGTATCAAAGATCAACCATATTACTATTGAAATTCAAGAATCTTTTATTGACTCAAAAGCAGGAATAATTATTCCAACAGAAATAAAGGAAAAAATACTCTGAGATCTTGGATTTTCTTATACAAAAAAAGATACAACCTATACGATAACCGTGCCGTCTTGGCGCGCAACAAAAGATATATTTATTCAGGAAGATATTGCTGAAGAGATAACACGAGTATATGGATATGAAAATACTCCACTTACGCCACTGAGTGCGAATTTTAGTATTTCTTCTCAAAACTCAGAAATCCTCCTAAGAAACCAAACTTTGAGTTATTTTGTAGATCAATGAGCAAATGAGGTATATAATTATTCATTTACGAGTGAAACACTGAATAAAAAAGCACTTCTAGATGATATGTGTGATGCGATCGGTATTCAAAATGCGTTTAATGAAGAATATACTCATATGTCT
>JAGOMW010000068.1 GCA_017993345.1 Candidatus Altimarinota bacterium
TTTCGATACACTCTGCATGAAGCTCATCTCGAATACTTTGCATATACTGAACAATCACCCTCTTTCCATCATCTAAATAAGCGGAAAAAGTACTGTTATCTTTTCCGCCAGAAAGAAGCTGAACTGTCTCTATTTGGAGAAGAATACCATATCAAGAAAGAATATCGAGTAATTTTTGTGGGTTCATAAAAAACTATGCAAGAAGAAGTAGAAGATCATCCAGTGTGGATGAAGGAGCCAGCCAAGAAGTTCGGATATTTCCATATGTCACCTCTCGTACCTCCCATCAGAGTCACTCCAGAATCGCGAAAAATCCAATCTGATCAGTCACTTTCACACCTCAGAAAATATCAATCATCCCACCAATAAGCCCATTCACTGCGCCAAAAGCAAACATACAAGAAGCTCATGCAGATCTGGAACGATAGACTTCGATGTTCAGTCTTTTTATGAGTTCCAATCATTTTACCCTATCTTCTTCGGACACCTCGTGTATACCCACTGTATCAAAATATATCTGTGTTTGATGGAGGGGTTTTACTCCTGGAATTTCCACCTTTCAAAATTGATCAAAAACACCATAATCCGTTCATCCAAAAATAATATCTCCTGAAAGAGGATTGAGAATGATGCCATAAATAGGCTTTCCAGCGAACTGAATTCCGATAGAAATCGTAAAAAGACTCATACCATAACGAAAATACTTCGTTCCATCGATCGGATCAATCACGAAAATGGGACGATCTCCTGATATATCTTCTGTCAAACCATACTCTTCACCATGGATAATCGCATCTGGAAAAAGAGTGAGAATCCCTTCGATCAGATTTTTTTCTACCAATCTATCCGTCTCCGTTACGAAGTCACAACCATCTGCCTTATACTCAGTAATCAAGGAACGACGATTTTTATATGCCTCCATCACGATTCAACCCTGATTCAGAATGAGTTCTCGGAGTTTTTCTTGTTGTTCAGGAGTGATATACATAAACTATAATGAGTGAGAGGATTTTTTTACCTGTTTCGGAAAATGATAGAGTGCATCCCAGATGCGAACTCATCGTTTTCTTGGTTCGAGAAAAAAACGGTAGAGCCATTCGAGTCCGAGTTTCTGGAAAAATACAGGAGCACGCTTCTGAAGTCAGAGAAGAAAATCTACTGAAGCACCCACTCAGAGTCCTGTTACTTTCTGGTCATCAGGAAGATGTGAAAAAACCCGTACAAGTTTTTCTTCTTGTTTTTTCATCCCAAGAGAACAGAATACAAACTGTATATCTTTTTCCTTGATCGTATGAGCTATCTCTTCATCAGAGTGGTCTCAATTGTGCATAATATCACATAAAAGAGAGGGGAATTTTTCTTTCAGAAGCGGCAACATTTTTTTCTGAATTTCTTTCTTCTTCTTTTCGAATTCATTGACTGGATGGATGATCGGAGCAATATCGATAATCAAGATACGTTTTCCTGATTTCTGAGCAAAATCAAAAAGATCCGATGTAAGATCACTCCCCTTTATGAGTTCTCCATATTTTTTCTGAATCTGCTTCTTCTGGAAAAATAATGAAAATCAAGCAGATAGAAAACTCTTTCCTTCTTGTATCAAACTCCCCACATAGAGTCAATTTCCATCGGGAGTATTATAGGTAGCTTGTCTCAATATCCCCAAAAATCACTCATCTTTCGAAGCTCTCAGTAAAATCTCAGGGTTCGGAGTAAACACAAGCGTTTTTTTTGTAGAATTTTTTAGAAGATTCAGAAAATCATCATATTTTCCATTATAGATATCGAGATTTAAAAAATTCATAAAGAGAAAAACTATTAGATAACAGGAGATTATTTACGTCCAAAATCATCATCATAGCGAACGATATCATCCTCACCAGTATATTCACCACATTGTACTTCAACGATCACGAGTGGCTCCGTATGTTGATTCGAAAGACGATGAAGATATTTTAATGGAATATGACAAGACTCATTGGTTCTGAGAACTTTTTTTTGTTCGATCTCCTGAAACTCTGGATCCCTGATATCCACTGTGGCAATACCGGAAACAACGGTCCAGTGCTCGCTTCTCATCTCATGAGACTGAAGAGAAAGGCGCTTTCCTGGATTCACGATAATTTTTTTCACCTTATAGAGTGGACTATCTTCCATAACATAGTACACACCCCACGGACGATTTCCTACTTCGAGATAATTCCCTTCCGTCATTTCTTTTGGAAGACTCGCAATTTTTTTATCGAGATCTTTTTCATCTTCTGTATTTTGAACATTTTTGATAATGTCACTCGAACTATGGGTTTTTGCTCAGAGTCCATCGACGATTTTTACTCATTCAGATCTCAGAAGGACTGCTTCTGGGATTTCATCAGCAAATCGGTCACCACCCTTCGTGAAAATAATCTCATTATATTTACCGGATGATTTTGCTTCCTGAATCAAGAAAGCAAGACTTGCACATACACTTCCATCGTTATCGATCGCAAGGAATACTCGATCAACCGGTTTTATAGAAGAAACTACCTGCATACGAAACTTTTCATCTTGAAAACTTTTTATCCCCCTTTTGAGTTCTGCTTGATGATCATTATTTATAATCACCCAGAGTTCATCTGCACCAGTCTCTGATTTTGAAAGCTCCAGACATTCGATATGTCCTGGGTGCAGTGGGTTTGCATACATAGAGGTAATAGCAAGGGTTGTCATATATTCTTATGATTAGGGATAGAACTTTAAAATTGATTGTAGTTTTTCCTGAAATTTTTCAAGAGAAAAATCCTGAGCACGGGCCAAACAAGAAGTAGACATATCTTCCCATTCTTTATTCTCTGTCGTCTGAATAATATATTTGAGATTTTTTACCCCGATTATACTATCAGGAATTTCTATGAGTCTTCCTGTTTTTCCATCGATCACCGTCTCACGAAGACCTCATTCATTCACTCAGATAACTGGAATTCCAGATGACATACTCTCGACTGGTGACATCCCAAAATCTTCATCGATCGGTATATAGATACTGGCAAGTGAATTTCTAATAATGGCAAGAAGGAGATCATCAGAAGGAGCCTCGATGGCAAATATATTTTTTACTGAGGCAATCTTTTCGAGAATCTGATCTTTGAGGGGATCATTTTTTCCATAACTCAAAACGAGGTTTTTCTCTGGCATTTTGAGAAATGCGTCAACAATAAGATCAACCCTTTTGGGAGATGAAAGCCTTGCCCAAGAATAAAAATAATCCTTTGATCCAAATGGAATCACTGATGGATGAGAAATGTGTTTTCCAGTGAAAAAATGAGTATCGGTCGGTGGATAGATAATTTCGGAGTGAAATCCAGTAAAATCAAACAAACGTTTCTGAACATTCTGAGAGTTAGTAACAATTACATCCATCTTTCCAAGGAGTTTTTGATAATTTTTTGCTTTTTTATCAAGGAGATTATTAAATATAATATGGAGAAATTTTGGAACTTTACTCAAATATTGATCTCTTAGATCAAAAATATACCTCGGTGGAGTATGACAATAATATATTTTTTTTGTTTTTTCCCCGAGTCCGACTCCTGCATCTAAACAATTTCCAGAAAAAATAACGATATCATACTCATTCAAAAAAGATGTCTTATGAAGAAATCGATACTTCAACACTTCATGCCTGATTCACTTTGCAAAAACAGGCTTTCAGAGACTGATCATCTTTCCTGTAAATCCGAGTTCCCGAGGATCAAAACTTCCTCCTGAAAAGAATCCAGAAACCAGGTCTGCATCGATTGATTTTGCCATAAGAGTGACAAGTCGTTCACCGCCGCCACGATAGAGAAATGCATCATGGAGAACGGCAATTTTGAGTTTCTGTTTTTTCATGGGAAAAGAATATTGAAAAAGGAAGAGAAAACAATAGAATTTGGAAAATGAATACGAAAAATAAACGCATCGCTATTGTCGTTGACTGGCTTATCGACTTCTGATGAGCAGAACTCGTCATATCACACCTTCTCGAACTCTTCCCTCATGCAGATATCTATACAAGTGTCTGTTTTATGGAACACCCGATGCTCGAGTGA
>JAGOMW010000069.1 GCA_017993345.1 Candidatus Altimarinota bacterium
CATAATATGCGTCCGGCATTCGTTATGTTCAGAGATGAACATATGCCTAATTTTTTCAACAACCCTTGCGAATGGGTGTTGACGTAGAGGTGTGTATGGTTCGTTCTTTTTTCTTTCTTGTTGTTCTCTGTTTTCCCCTTCCCTCTTTTGCTGCATTTACCCGTAGTGTAAATGAATCCGCCTATGTGATTGAACTTCCTGGCAAGATATGTGTTGGTGTACAAGACTTGTCGAGTCTTTTGCAACCAGTACCGGAAGTTATATGTCCAAAGGATACTATTACAGGTTTGATTAACTCGAATAAGGTAATATATCGCAGCGAGGATGGTGACAATTATATCGAGATTTCCGTTCAGGAAATACAAGTAATGATAGCAGGAAAACCTGCTATACTGAACATTGCTAGGGAACTTAACATTAAAGTTCCCAAAAAGTAATATCCGCGCCCTCTATTTAAAAAGATCTCCCTTTGGGTAGGTCTTTTTTTATTCGATATTCTCACTTCTGTTTTTCATGATCATCTCATACTCGGGCATCCAACTATAGACAAGGCTCCAGAAAGAGGCTCCATGATTTTTTTCCTCGAGGTGTGCGAGTTCATGGATGATCACCGCATCGATAAATTCAGGATGATTTTCCATATATTCTCGAAGTCGATAACTAAAACAGAGTCGATTATTCCCACTGCAGCTTCCCCATCTTCTTTCAGAAACGGTTATTTTTATACTCTGTATTTTTGGGAGATTTTTTCATTTCCAGAGTTCCTGAGTTCTCGGAATGATGTACTCAGAAAGTTCTCATTTCATCTTTTTGATTTCTTCAGGACTATATGTTTTCTTTTCTGATCCTCATCTTTTTCGTATCTTTTCCTGACTTTTCTCGATCCAGTTTTTTCTTTCTCAGAGAAATTTTTCGATGAGAAATTTCGGATAGAGGAGAGGAGATCTCACAAAAATCTCTCCAGTTGGTAAAATCTGGAGAGCAAGAGTTTTTCTTTTAGATCTGATAAGTTTATAGGGAGGTGTGTGAGTCATATTATTCATTTTCCAGAAAGCGTCGCATACCTGTTTTGTACTCTTCGACGTTTGGTTGATCGAACGGATTGATATCGAAGAGGTATCCGAGGAGTGCAACTTCGAGCATTTTTCCTTGAAGCCAGTATCCGATATCATAGGGGGTATCGGTTGACAGTTCGTATGAATATACAGGTACTTTTCTTGTGATCAGTGCTGATCTGAATCCCTCAGCACCTGATCGCATAATCTTTCAGAAAGATTTTCCACGAATATCTGGAAGAATATTCATAAAAGGAGACTCCCGTATGATATGTTCATCAGTTTCAGTTTCTTCGACGATAGCGATCGATCGATCATCTGAGTGAGCAATCTCGAGTTGAGCTACCGAATGAAGGTCGATAGTACCGATGGCGACTGTCGGAGTAATCCCCACCGAAGTTCCATCTGCTTTCTCTTTCCCGATACTTTCAGCAAGGAGTTGACGATACCATTTACCGAGATTTTCGAGTTTTTTTGAAAAAAACCAGTGCTGGAAGAGGTTTCTTTTTGGAAATTCGTTATACAATCAAAGCGCCACATTCGTACTTTGATGGTTCTCTGGATCAATCAAAAAGTCATCTATTGCTTTTTGTGCTCATCGAACCAATTCTTTTGTATCGATTCCCATAAATGTGAGTGGAAATATCCCGACATTTGTAAATACACTATACCTTCCTCCGACCATTTTTTGTATATGGAGTCTTTTCCACCACTCTTCTTCAGCAAGGAGATCAAGTTTTGAGTTGAAATCAGAAATAGTTACGATTTCGATTTGATTTTTATATTTTGCGATAAATATATTATAAATAGTGCTTGCAAGTGCGATACTTTCTGTGGTAGTTCCAGATTTTGAGATAACCGTGAGGATGAGTTTTTCTCCAGCAATTAGTTTTTTTTCTACTGCATCGAGGAGTGTGGTGAGTGTATACTCAGTATCAGTGGTATCAAAAAAGTAAACTCATTTATTTGGTATATGTTTCCGAAGGGCATCATAAATGGCTACGGTTCCGAGATTTGATCCACCGATTCCGATAATAGCAATATTCTGAAAATCAGAAAGTTTATCAGCTAATTTAATCGAATCACTGAGAATTTTCTCTTCCGAAGGGAGGAGAAAAGAGGCATATTCTGATGAAAAATCCCGATTATTAAGGATGGTTTGGAGATGATCTCGAAAAGAAAGAACTTTTGTTTGCATAAGGAAAGTAAAATTGGTAACATAATAATCAAAAACACTTCTTGAGCAAGATAATTATCGACCCATATAGAAATCCCTTTCTTCTTTTGGAAGGTGTTCTAGTGAGTATCTCAGCATCGTTCGAGGAAGGATATCTTTGTGTATATCGAGAAATCCCCTGAGAATGTTCATATCGATCCTTTTTCCGATTTCACGAAGCATCCAACCACAAGCTTTTTGTATGAGATCGTGTGAGTGAGATGGGTGATTTTGTATCTGTTTGAGAATATTTTCAACTATATAGATCGTCATTTTTTCGTTTCCTTTTTTGATCTCATAGAAACTTGCAAGTATAATCATACGATTGGTCCAGAGATCACTACTTTTTATACTCTCATCGATAAGTTTTTTCCTCTCGTCATGAGTCAGTATATCTGATATATAGGGTCAAAAAATATTTGGTGCCGAACTATCTATTAGATCCCAATTATTGATATATTGTTTCTGAGAGATGTAAAATTCTGCAATTTGTTTGATGGGGTATATCTTTTTATCTGCAAAAATCACAAGTGTCAGAATTCATGCAAGCCTCTCTTCGTGGTATTTTGACTCAAGAAGTATGAGTACTTTTTTGAGATTCATCTCATTTTGATGGTGCTTCACTATTTTTCTAACATTTGGAACGGTTATACCGAGAAAAATATCACCCTCACCATATTCACCTTTTCCAGTCTTAAAAAACCGAGAAGCACCTATGGACTTCTCGGTATCTCAAAGAGCACGAAGGGATGATTGGATAGGGAGCATTAGTGGTATGCAAGTGAACGAGCGAATGGTATGGAACCAGTAATATTGGTATGATTTGCCCAGAGGTGATCTCGTATTCACTCTGTTCACTCGATTTGATGGGGTGAGTGAATTTGAGTACGTTGAATATTTTCTGATCCGCGTGGTACCTGTGCGTCTGGGTGAACCAAGCCATCTCTGCGAGTAATTTGTGGAGAAAAATGATGAGTTGTTTGCATGATAGCACCCAATTCATTCGTATGTTTCCTGCTTTCCGAACTAGTGAGATAGCCTCATGATGGGATGATATTTTTGACAAGTTTTGCAATTTCGGGGATTCCATGCGGAGTTCCAATAGGAATGATCTGATGTACTTTCTGTTTTGTCTCTGTATAGTACATCCTCGCAACTTCTTCTGCGAGGAGTCATCACATGCTGTGTCAGATAAGAATCAGCTTTTTATCTGGATGTGCTTGCATTATATTGGTAAACTTTGCATACAGGAGTTCGAGTTTTTCTTCTACTGGTCCAGTATTGAGGTAGGGAAGATCTGGGGCATAGAAAATACTTCAGGCTTTCTCTAAAGTTTTCCCAATAACCCCAAGGGTTCCATTACTAGAAAGAAATCATGGAATGAGAAAGAAGAGTTTATCAGTCTCCTCTCGAAAGGAATCAGTTGGTGGATGGAGTTTTCCTTTTAGGTTTGCACGCATATAGTGCATAAGATCAATCCCTTCCTGTGAAAGCATGTGAGGAACATGTTTTTGAACATTGCTGAAATAATCAGATACATGAAGGATACTCATATGGAAAAAAGAGTAAAAAACTCTGAAACCTTCTGGACATCTACTTGCTTTCTGTCAAAATCAGGACCCTCCCGCCCATAACTATCTTCCACGAGCAGCTGCACGACCTGGACGTCATTTCTGGATTGGATTTTGGAAACTCTGTGCGGGTCCTTTTCCGAATTTACTTGGTTGTACACCAAATCGTGATACTTTTGGAATTGGCGTTGGGATTTTTACACTTTCTTGG
>JAGOMW010000070.1 GCA_017993345.1 Candidatus Altimarinota bacterium
TATCTGTTCTACCTGCTTGATGGGTTCTTTAAAGGTGATTTTTCCAGTCTGACGACAAGCAACCGATGCATCGGAAGTATCCTGTGTAAACCCAAGACCTCCAGATATCCCACCGGTTTTTGCACGACTATAAAAACAAGTCACACCCGATACTTTCGGATCTGGTACTCATCAAACCTCGATCTTATGATCTGGTCAGATCAGTTTAAAAACCGTATCCACTGATCCGATTTTGTAAGGATCCATAGATGATGAAGCTGTCGTCTGAAGCTCACCGGAAATAGACGGAGAAGATGGGGTGAGAGTCTGTGGACTATTCATCCCACAAGATGAGAGGAAAACAAGAGAGATAAGAAGAAGACAATATTTGAAAATATACATATAGAGAAAGTTAGTGAGAGAAATAAGGGATAAGGGACTCAGAAGATTGATATCATTCTTCGATCATGGGGGACATTTTTCAGAAATCATAGAAATCAATATCTTCACGATTGGGGCATATTAAAAAAGTGTTTGGATGTTCTTTGAGTGAGACATTTTCATTGTTCACCATAATAATACCAAGTGTTTTTCGTAATATAGTATATGAATTAGAAATCCCTGAAGGGATAATACGTTCGATTTTTTTAATGGATTTTTTCGAAAAATCCATTCTTACTGATACAGCAACAATCGGATATTTATCGGAAAGGAGAGATATTGGGAGATTTTCCATAATTCATCCATCAATCAAACTTCGTCCCATATATTTATACGGGCGAAAAATACCAGGAAGAGAAATAGAAGACCGAATAGCATCAATCACTTTTCCTTCACGAAAAATCACTTTTTCACCCGTGTCGATATCAGTTGCAACGATAGAAAGTGGGATGGTGAGATCTGAAAATTCCATTTCTCAAAGGTATTTTTCTAGATATTTTACGATCTTATTTCCCTTAAAAAATCAGTTCTTCAAATCAAGATCAACAAGTTTTAAAATGTTTGTGTCGAGAGCAATCTTCTTCATATCTGTAGAAGTATATCCAGCAGCATAAAAAGCACCGATAACGGCACCGATGCTTGTTCCTGAGATTTCTCTCGGTATTCTACCAAGTTCTTCGAGTCTCTGTATAACTCAGATATGTGCGAGACCCCGTGCAGCACCACCACCGAGTGCAAGGGAAAATTCGGATTTCATAGAGAAAAAAAGATAGATCTATACTATCTTTTTTAGAGAAAAAGCAAGGAAAGCTTATTTCTTTGTATACTCATATATCGCGAGTATTTCTGGGGATTCTTTATGTTTTTTTTGTAAGAAATCACTACTCGTCATTTCGAAACAATAGGAAAAAAATCGAGAATGAGTCTTCATTTCTCGAAGAAGTTTCGGTGCAAGTTTCCGAGAAATCGTCTCTGGAAGACCAAAAACATAGAGAACATCGTAGATTCAAAGATCTTTTTTAAGAGCATCACCGAAGAGAATATCTACATTTTTTGTTCCAAAAAACCAAACGCGCACCTTCGCAAGAATATAGAAAAAAGGAGAGAGTTCGATCCCAGTGATCTGGCTTTCTGGAAATCTTTTCCCGAGAAAAAGACTTACTTTTGCTGTTCCAGCACCAATCTCGAGAAATTTTTCTCATTTTTTCAGATCGAGGATTTTCGCGATTCTTTCGAGATCAGATGAACGAGTAGGAACAAATGGTGCAAGAGAAAGAAAGGAAAGAACTGATAGAAGAAGGATAATACAGAAAAAAGTAAGAAGCATACTAATTGCGAATAAAGTGAATAATCTCGAATTCTCATCGATC
Organism: Candidatus Altimarinota bacterium; assembly: GCA_017993345.1. GTDB lineage: Bacteria > Patescibacteriota > Gracilibacteria > BD1-5 > UBA2023 > CANBWW01. Next base: position 1,791 of record JAGOMW010000070.1, read on the forward strand.
TTCACGAGAAACTTCTCGGAAGTTTTTCTCGAATTTTGGAAAATAGGTATCGGCCTCATATGTTCACTTTACGAGAGAGAGTATCACTTCATCTAATAGATTCATATCGAAAAATGCTCGATAAATCTGTGATCCACCGCAAATAAAACACTTATCCACTCCATCATTTTGGAGAACCCACAGAGCATCATCGATCTCTCGAAAGTACTCAACACTTCCCTCTTCTCTTATATATTCACCATCTTCAGGTACTTTTACAGAGGAGGAAAGGATGATATTTCTCCTTCCAGGAAGAGGTTTTCCGATAGACTCATACGTCTTTCTTCACATAATCACTGGACATCCGAAAGTAGTCTCTTTAAAGTGCTTAAAGTCTTCTGGAAGATACCATGGGATTTTTCCATTTTTCCCAATTCCGCGAGCTCAATCCATGGCAACTATAGCAATAATCTGCATAAAAATTATATAAAAGAGTAATATTTTATCCTTAGAAGGATACTCAAAAGAGAAGAAAAAAGCAATCTTAAATATTTGAGAGACTTATTTTTTCAGAAGAGTCACAGAAACAAGGAACATCAGAAAAGCAAATACAGAAGATGCAACGAATGGAATCATTGGTCCTCTATGATAGAGAGTTCCGACGATAAAAGGTCAGATAATTCCAGCTATACTCGTAACCGAAGTATTATAACCCATCACCTTTCATACCTCCTTTCCCGCCTTACTCGCGATAAGTGAGTTAATCCCTGGCTGGAAAGTACCCATCGCAAGAGGAAAAAGACCAACGATAACATAGACAAGTATTGGAGAAGTATTGATGGCAAAAAAACCAAGACTAATCATCATAACAAGAAGCGCTCATCTGACCATTTCTATTTCAGAAAAATAGGCTCGAACATACTTCATAAGGGCTCACTGATATATGATCGCAACGAGACCCACGACAACCATCGTATACCCTATCTGATCAGCAGAAAATCCAAATACATCGTGAGTTACTTGTCACATACCTGACTGAACAGAAGAGAACGCAAGTGATGCTCAGAAAGAAAGACCAAGGAGAGTAATCGTGAGTGATGTAAAACGAAACGGAGTATTTTCCTTCATCATCTCTTTTTGATGCTTTTTTGGTTCAGGAAGAAGAAAAACAATCAGAAGAAAATTCAGGGCAATAGCAAAAATACAAGCAAGGAGTACGCTCTGAGTTCAACCATATCTTCCAAGAAGGCCTCAGATAGCTGGCCCAACCAGAAATCAGAGTCCAAACATCGCACCGATCATTCCCATATTTTTAGCACGATTCTCGGATGTTGAGATATCTGCTATATATGCCTGTACAACTCCATATCCAGACCCACCCAATCCTCAAATCATACGTCCAGCAAGAAATATAAGAAACATCAAAGAAAGTGGAAGAGAAAGAAGGCTCGTAGAAAGGGCAAGCCAGACAATAACGTATCCAATAAGATTAAAGGCAGAGGTAACTACGAGAAGATTTTTTCTTCCAAATCGATCTGAAAGACGTCCAAAAAGAAGTCAACCAATAAACATACCGATGGAATAAATTCACTGAGAATATGGATTCCAAGATTCATTCACACCAAAGTGAATGATTATATCTGGCAATATCGGTATAAGAATCCCCATCCCAAGAATATCAAGAAATGCTGTTATAAGAATGAGTGGAAGACTGGACTTGAGAATATTCATGAAGATAGGAAAATAAAGAAATTTTTATTTTGAAGAACGTTTTTTAGATAGGAAAAGTTTTCATTTTCGAATTATTTTTTTAAAAGTACTTTCTGATTTTGGAATCAGAAACATCTCATAGTATATCCCCTTGAGAACAAAAAGTGTGAGAAAACTCGCGGCAATAATACCAAATATAATAGTAAAACCCATACCACTCCAGAACTTATCACGGAGGGCTATCGGAAATATACCAAGAACCGTTGTAACTGTTGTAAGAAGCATTGGCTCAAGTCTCGAAGAACCAGCTTCGACGAGTGCAGTGATTCACTCAACTCACTTCTTTAGATTTTCATTGATCGCAGCAATCAAGATAATACCATGATTCACGGCGATTCCAGTAAAGGCAATGAATCCAATACCAAATGGAAGAGAAAATTGATTTCCAGTAAGAAGAAGTCAGAGCATCACCATCGGAAGTGCCATAATAACAGAGTAGAGTATCACTCATGGTTGAGAAAAACTCTGAAACTGGA
>JAGOMW010000071.1 GCA_017993345.1 Candidatus Altimarinota bacterium
AAACAATAGCGATTATCCATCCAAGTCCTAAAAATGGTCAAAATGCAATTTGAGAACTTTTGTTTTTCTTTGTTACAAGAAGAAAAATACCAACAATACTTCCGAGTATATAGGCAATAAATAATGAGGCAATACCGTGAATCGTTCCGAGGGTTAATCCTATAAAAAGTGCTACACGAAGATCTCCTCATCCTATCCATGTTGGGATTTCTGATGGTTCCTCATTTTTTTTCTCATTTTTTTTCTGAAAGGGGCTGATGAGGAGTTCGAATGGAAAGGTAAAATATCATAACAATAATAATAGAAAATTTTTCCACTGTTTTTTCCTTATAAGATAGACTGAGCCAGGGATAAGTATCTGTAGATAGAAAAAAGTATAGAGTCACAGAGCCGCATATATATGATCGACTATCAAACTACTCATACTCATAAATGAGTACCGATCAAAAAAAACAGTTTCTAGATTTGCTAATGGTATACTTAGTAGAAGGAGAAAAAAGTAACCAAAAATTCATGGGATCATTATCTGGTCTGGGATTTCCATATACCGAAAATCATAGAGAATGTAGACTCCTGTTATAAAACCAAGAGTAAGAAGGAGAAGCATTTCTCATGAAAATATTTCAGAAGTTCATAAAAAAAACACATATCCCATACACATAAATATGCCTCACATGAGTATTTCTGCAAGAGGATAAAAGCGTGGGATAGTGTTCTTACAATTCATACATTTTCATTTCTGAAAAATATATGACCAAATTGGTATGAGCTCCATCCATCCAAGGGTGTGATTGCACTGAGGACACTCACTTCTTCAGAGGACAATTCCTCATTTTCATGAGCGCCATCTTTCGATAAGAACGGTTGAAAAACTTCCGAAAAGAGTTCAAAGTATGAAAAGTATGAAAAGTAGTAATAACATTTTTAGGTTGGTTTTATGGTTTATTGGGATTATATGAGGGCCGAATATCGAGATTCTTCTACTGCTTTTTTGAGAATATTTATATGCATTTCGTCAATAGTATTTGATCAAAGTATACTCTCCATACTTTTCTTATCTATATTGATATATATGTATCTCAATATATCTACCTCAGAAAATATCTCTTCCTTCAGGGATCAAAGTTTTTTTAGTATCCGTATATGAGTTAGGAAAAGTGTTTGTATTTTTAGGTTTGCTTCTTGTATGAAGAATAACATTTTTTCTATGTCTTCATAGATCGTGATATGTTCACTTGAATCAGGAAGGAGCTCATAAAGGGTCTGAAGTATTCTGAGGAATTCTATAACTTCTTCATATTTCCATGTTTCTCAAGATATACTTTGAATCGTTTCTATATTTTTTATATGATTCTGTCATCAGTTTCTTTCTATGTGTATTTCATTCATACTCCCTATTCCTGGACAAATTTGCTTCTTATGCCATGCAGTTATTTTTCCGAATTCTTTTGTAAAAATAACGACTCGAATCTGACCATCGCGTATTTTTTGCTTATGAATGATGATGGCTTTTACTCGAAACAAAAATGAAAAAATTATCGAATAATCAAACTGCCATTTGATATCTCAAATGGAATATCATAGATACCAAGATTGGTTGTGATATATATTAAACCATCTCTTGGTACGCTTATGCTTCTTATTTCTTCGAGTGTGCTTATATCGAGCTGAGCAATGTAATTCCAAGCCTTAACATCTTGAAAGTTTTTAGAATCGGGTTCAAATATCCAGATATTATTTCCATCTAAAATATATCGATATTTCAGATTTTTATTCATAAAGAGACTTGCTGTCGCCTTATTTTTGATTTCATATTTTCCTGGGATTTTATTGAGGGTAATATTTGAAGTTGTATAGGATTTTCCTCCAAGTACCTTTAGTATTCAATCCGATTTTAATATATAAAATGCACCATCTATTCAAACATCAATCATTCCTGAGAATGCTGTATTTCCTACTTCTGTCTTTTGTGAAAATCCGTTCACTCCAGGCTTGTGTCTATATATTTCCCCTATACTTGTATCTATAAGATAGAGATAATCATTAAAAGTTCACATTTTCATAGCCTTTTCCCAACCATCTTGACCCATTACATTCACATAGTCTATTTCATTTTGTTTTCGAGATCCGAGAACTCTATTATTTTTTGTCAAAAGATAGAAGTTATTGTTTTCTGTGTTTATAAAACTAATCACTTCTTCATTTGCTAAATAGGGTGTGACTTTTGGTATACTATTTCCAAGAGCATATCCGAGAATCATTCCATTTTTTCATATAATATTGAGTTTTTTTTGTGATTCAAATACTCAAATAGGGGAGATGTCGTTCGGATTAAATGCAGCAATACTCTTCTTTTTTGTAAGATCTATAGTCTGTATGTCATACATTTCCTTTTTCATGGCTTCGATTCTGCCACTAAGTTCTTGGGTATCCTTGATGTGGATATTTTGTTTTTTTAGGCTATTGAGTATTTTTTGTGCTTTTTCGATCGAAGACTCGAAAGCAACAGGATTTGAAGTGAGCTCCTGACTTTGTTCTATAAGTGTTTTTGCTTCCAATAATTGATTTTTAGAATCACTATTTTCATTATTGGTCACCTGAAAGAGGCTTGAAATCAGAATAGATATCAGTCCAAAAAATAACACTACTCAAACTGATAAAAAGCCAATAAGGAAGATTTTATGATTTTTGCTGATGCTTTCTTGAATTTTTTTCTCTATGTCTTTTGAGAAAGCAGGTATGTGCATCTTTGTTATAATATCACTAACACTATTTTTTATAATATCTGATTGACCATTTCTTTTCCATATTTTTTTAGTTTCCTTTTTTTCTGATTTTTGGGAAGTGATACGTACCATATGGATAGAATCAGATCACTCTCTCATGAGTGTTGATTTGAGTGTTTCACTCAGTTGTTCTGAAGATACTCGTGCGGCATCATCATAAAACTCCTCTCCAAAATGGTTTTCTAAATGCTCAGAAGTGAGAAATATTGTGGAATTATCTGGTATTTCCCCGGAAGAAAATGATTCAAAATGCAAAAATTTTGGTGATGCTTCATGAATGATACTGAGTGATTCATCTGATTCGCGAAGGACTGCGCACATTTTTCCGATACTCGAAACAATCAGGTGCTGATCAAATATAACTGCAAAAAGGACGTGAACTCCTTGTATATCTTCTTCACGGAAATTTTTTAAAAAATGATTGTATTTTTCCGTCACAAATGAAAAGTCAGCCTCTTCTTCTCATTTTTTCCAGAGAGTAGATGAAATGGATTCAAGCATATGATCTTCCAGAACACTGATAGTATTCTCTGCTTCAGCTCTCAATAAAAACACGATGCGTATATCATCGTGAGGGTGAAGGAGATGTGATCGAAGTAAGAAGTTACTTTTTGGTGCGTTTGATCGTACGATGTCACAAGTAATCGCGAATGACAAGAGTGAAATAGTTATGAATAGAAAGTTTTAGAAGTTACCAAGCATATTGAGTGCATCATTGGCCTCATTTTTTGAAGTGTCTGTTTTCTCAGCTTCCTCTATTTTTTCTTTTGCTTTTTGGCTTTGGATGGATTGCCACTGTATGAGGTGCTTTTCGTTGAGTGTTTTTATCTCTTCTTGATACTTTACGTTGAGTTCTTCGAGTTGTCGTTTTTCTGTCATTAGGATATTAAAAAGTCGATCGATCTGCTCATCACTCATTGATGGGAGGATATCGAACCAATATTGTTTTTCATTATTATCTATTGACTCACTTCCGATAATTAGCTCCACGAGGTCAGGATATTTGATTTGAATTTCATCCAAAATAGTGAAAGTAAAGTCATTTTTTGTAACTTGTGCCATATGAGAAAGTTAGATATGACGAAATTGTATGAAACTTTCTTTTTTATGCAAGTAAAATTCTCTTCTCTTTCTTTTTCATTTGCTTCTTATGAATTTATTTTTGATTTCCTTTCTCCTTTTGGTATTATGGG
>JAGOMW010000072.1 GCA_017993345.1 Candidatus Altimarinota bacterium
GAAATGTCTCGTAGTGTTCATCTGCGAGAACGAGAAGGGGGGAAATCACAGCGACCTGATATCCAGAGAGGACGGCTTTATAGATAGCATTCATAGCGACTTCTGTCTTTCAAAATCCAACATCTCCCGAAAGAAGTCGGTCCATCGGTTGTTCGGATTCCATATCGCGAAATATCTCATTTATATTGGAAATCTGATCTAGAGTATGTTTGTAGGGGAATGTACTAAGAAATCTCTCTTCCTCTTCTGGGAATTTCCGAAACAGAATCCCTTTTTTAAGTACTCTTTTTGCTTCGAGTTCAATGAGTTCTTCGGCTATTTTTTCGAGTTCCTCATCGGTTTTTGCAAGGGTTTTTTCCCACTCTTTTCCAGAGAGTTTTGTGAGTTCTGGTTCGAGTTCTCACACATATTTACTCACTCGATAGATTTCTGTCAGAGGAACAAAAAGCTTATCCCCACCAGCATAGTGAAGTTCGATATATTCACGCTTGATTTCTCAGAGTGTTTTGATAACGACTTGATCGAACCGAGCAATCCCGTGTTCTCGGTGTACCACATAGTCTCCAGGGTTGAGTGAAAGAAGGAGATCGAGGTTTTTGGCTATGGATTTCTTCGTACGTGTACGGACAAATATCTCTCCGATAATATCATCAGTTATAAAAACAACAGGAACTCACTCTATTTTTTGTGTACATTCGAAGCTCTGAAGTCACATTTTCTGTATCTCGATGATTTTTATTCCTTCGAGCTTATTATACTCAAGAAATTCGGATACTGATTTTGTATACTTCGTAGCGATTGTGATGGTTTCTGATTTTTTTTCTCTCAGAAATGCGATGAGTGCATCGATATGGGGGATATCTGGGATCGAGATATCCAGACTCTGTGCGTGCTCACTCTGAAAATCAGTAAAATGTATTATTTGTTTTTGAGGAATTCATAGAGATATTATCGAAATAAGCTCCTCTTTATACGGTAAAAAATCACATCCGATAATGGCAATATTTCCAGAGACCATCTGCGCTATTTCTCTATTAAGCACTCATTCTTTTCGAGTGATTTCAGAAGGGATATTTCTGTTATAGATATCGATATGATCACAAAAAACTCTTTCTCCTGAGTCTTTCCTTTCGATAATCGAGTCGATCTCCGTATCGAACCACTCTATACTATAGCTCGATAGGGAGTATGGATCGAAGATATGTAAAATCCCTCCATCTTTTTTATAGATTCCAGGTTGATCGAGTGATTCCCCGTAGACATATCCCATTTCTATGAGTTTTTCTATCACGATTTCTTCTTTGATGTTTTCTCATCTTTTCAGTGAAAAAAGTGTTTTTTTTCTGAGGTATTCGACGGAACCACTTGTTTCCAAAAGTCGTGGATGAAGTATATATGATCATTTTTTACTTTCTATCGCTGCCCAGAATTCAGAAATACTCTGTATCTTCATCCATTCAGTTCCAGTTATTTTTTCGCTAAAATTCGCAAGAGATGATATATCTCATTCATTATCAGTGAGAACGATATTTTTCTCTCCATCAAAAAGACTCTTCAGGAGGAAGAGTCGAGCGCTACTACAGGTCGAGTGAGAGAGAGTTTTGAACATTATGATTTAAGCAATGAAAGAAAATAATTATACCTTCATAATTTCTACCTCTTTTTCTTTCAGAAGTATATCGATTTCTTTTATCGCTGCATCAATCGCTTTCTGAAGATCAGCCTCGTATCCTTTTGCTTCATCGTCAGAGATTTCCTTTTCACTCTTTGCGTGATCGATTTTTTTCTTATGGTCTTGTCGGATATTTCTGATAGCAATTTTCCCTTCTTCACTCATCTTTCCAGCGATCTTCGTGAGATCTCGACGACGCTCTTCTGTCAAGGCAGGGATTTTTATCATGATTGATTCTCCATTGTTGGATGGATTGAGCCCGAGTCCAGCATCAGTAATTCCTTTTTCTATATCCTTAAGGACAGATCTATCCCAAGGCTGGATAACGATCGTCTGAGCATCGAGGGTAGATACTGCGGCAACATTTTTGATCGGTCCGATGCTTCCGTACGCACTCACAAGAACTCATTCGACGATGGCTGGGTTCGCGCGTCAGGCCTGAAGCTTCGCAAATTCATTTTGTATGTGTTCCTTGGCTTTACGAAGGTCTATTTGAAGATTGTCCAACATAGTGAAAAATATAATTATAATACAAATGTTCAAATATTGTAGTCAAAATGATCGTTTATACAACCTTTTTTTTGACAAAGAAGCACAAGATTATATCATAGCCAAGTATATTTATTTCTTTTTTTCTTTCCACCATGAAAAAGCTTCTCTCTTTCGTGCTCGTTGGTATGATGGCATCATCGGTTTCTATTTCTTTTGCAGCCACTGGTACAAACTCTAATAGTGATATATCAGCAACTCCTACAGATATGACTTTGTCTGCTGCTCCAAGTAGTACTGGTTCGGTAGTGGTTGCAGTTCCAGGAAGTTCACTTGGTGAATATAAGTCAGTAAGTTGTGACTCAAACTCTTCATTTGCTATCAATAGCTGTGACCAGTGTTTCGATGGAGGATCGGTAAAAGTGGGAACTCGTTTAACTGGACTCTTCGATAACTGGACGAATACATCATCAAACTTCCTCGTTGCCTATAAGGATGAACAGAAAGCCCCAAATATGGTCAAGTTTGGAAATACAGTATGGAAAAGTGCTCCGATCGATGAAACAAAAATCTTCAAAAATGGTTCTGATGTTCAGTGGACAAACTCTGGAACTGGAAAACTTTCCTTCATGCTCAATCCTTCTCAGAAAGTAAAGTTCTATGATGCTGATCTTGCGGCTGGATATACACTCGAAAAAACAGATAAAAAAGCAGGTGAACTTATCGGTATGCTTCGTTTCCCAGTTGTTTCTCATACAGTAGATATAAAGACTGCTGCTGAGGGGGCTGCGAGCACTCACTATGAGTGTGTTGCTTATAAGCTCGATAGTCCAGCAGTAGTTGCTCCAACAACTCCAACTCCGACAACTCCAGTAAAACCAGTTCCCCCAAAGGAAGTGACTCAGACAGAAACTGGACCAGAGACTCTTCTTCTTATCGCTGCTGCCTTCTTCATTGCCTTTGGTATGATGTTCGCACTTCGTCATCGTGCATAGAAATAGTGAAAATAAAAAAACGAACCAATTGGTTCGTTTTTTTTGAAAGAAAAAAATATTGACAAATGAAATTTACAATATAAAGTGTATTAGAAATGAGAAAAAATTATTCCCCTGTTTTCCTTTCTACAGACTTCTCCCAATGGTGTGAATATCTCCTCGAAAAGTGAAAGAAAAAAATGGTACAGATATTTGCATAATATCAAGAGATGTGTTACCATACCTAAGTTATCAGTGAGAGTGGTCAATATATCATTTTCCTCTTCTCCTGTATTTTTTAACTCTATATTTTTGCTTATGTTTACGCTTAAAAATAACAATATTGGGAAGGTGGGAGTTATGTATGAACGTTATACTATGGAACAACAAGCAGGTGCTGCTGCAGCACCTGCTGTTAATCCAGAAAAAACAGTTAATTATTTTTGAAAATTAAAAGATGCATCTGCTATTTCTCCTTCTGAACAGAAGAAATTTTTGGAAACTCTTTCTATTGAACAGAGAAAGGCAATACAAATTCATATTTCGAAACTTCCATCAAGCTCACTTCCTGAGACAACAAAATGGCGTGCTTCTGTTTCTCGTCAAATATATGAATTAAATGCAACGAAGCCAGTAGAGACAGCAACGAAGCCAGTAGAGACAGCAACGAAGCCAGTAGAGACAGCAACGAAGCCAGTAGAGACAGCAACGAAGCCAGTAGAGACAGCAACAAAGCCATTAGAGACAGCAACGGAGCCAGCAGAAACAGAAAAA
>JAGOMW010000011.1 GCA_017993345.1 Candidatus Altimarinota bacterium
GGGTGAAGTTTCGAATGGAGATCTGCCGGAGAAAATAAAAACAATCGTTGTTGCAGCTCGAAGATATGCGACTTTCTATCAATCATCCCAAAATAGAAAATTCGGAACACTTTTATATGATGGATCTGATAATCCTGATGAATTTCAGAAATACCTCTGATATAGTTATGAAATGCGTTCTCCAAATACTTCAAAATTTGTTCTCGAAACAAAATGAGAAACTATAAAATATGCTGGAAAAGTCGTGAAGGCTTGGTATTTTTCTTCTTCTGATGGGAAAACACGATCATATCTCGAGTATTGCCAGTCAAATGGTGGGAAAAAATGTGAGGATATTCCATATCTTCGTACAGTGAGTGATCCTGCGTGAGTCGGAAAAAAGCGAGCTGGACATGGTGTGGGAATTTCGGGTATTGGTGCCACCTATGCTGCGGGCCTCGGAAAAAACTATCAGGATATTATCCGTTATTATATGAACGGAGTAAGTATCTGAAAATAGATTTTTCCTTCTTTTAAAAGAGTATTATTTTTTATAAAATAGTACTCTTTTTACTTGATTCGAGTTGATTATTATGTATTCTATGGACATATTTAACTCTTTTTTCTCATTTTTATGTATCTATCCGATAACGATATCCGAAAAGGGGTTCAAGATGGAACGATTCGGATCACTGAATTTGATGAAAAACGTCTTCAGCCAGCGAGTTATGATATTCGTCTTGCGGATACATTTCTCATCGTAAAGCCCCATTCTATTCATGCAATTGATCCAGTGAATAAGATTCTTCCAGAATATGAGAAAGTGGTCGTTACTCAGGAAGAAGGATTTATACTCCGTCCTGGTGTAACCGTCCTTGGGATGAGTGTCGAAGAGTTTGGGAGTTATGACTATCTCACACATCTTTCTGGAAAAAGTTCTCTTGCACGCCTCGGGCTCGTCGTTCACAATACCGCCTGACTGATCAATCCAGGTCATTTTCTCCATATCACTTTTGAACTGGCAAATATGAGCTCGATTCCGATTATTCTCCGACCTGATATGGAGATCGCACAGATTCTCTTTTCAACACTTTCTTCTGTTCCACAGAGAAATTACCAAAAAACGGGTCGATATAAAGATGGAGCTGAAAACTTTACTTCTTATGTTCATAAAAACGAATGATCCTAGACTGAAAAAAATGTGCGTCTGAACTTCTCAATAATATAAGAAAGCAAATTTTACAGAAAAATGTTGTCGGAAAACCGATGCTTGTGGACGTGCTTGTATGAGATAATCCAGCTTCTTTAGCTTATATACGGATGAAGGAAAAACGAGCCCATGAAGTAGGTATGGCATTTCAGATGGTGCACTTTCCAGTGGATATCACTCAGGAAGAACTCGAAAATCAAGTCAAAAAACTTTCAAAAGATCCAAATATTCATGGATTGATCGTCCAAGCACCACTCCCGAAACATATAGATACCTTTCAAATTATAGAGTGTATAGATCCAGCAAAGGATGTTGATGGATTTTCTCGTATGCAGATCGGAAACGTATTTCTCTGACAAAATTGACTTTGGTCCTGTACACCAAAAGGTATTATGACACTCCTTGCATACTATGATATCAGTGTTTCTGGAAAGAAGGTGGTTGTTCTTGGTCGTTCGAATATTGTCGGAAAACCGATGAGTCTTATGCTTATAAATGCCTGAGCAACCGTAACAACTTGTAACTCAAAAACAGAAAACCTCTCAGAAATCACAAAAAAAGCAGATATCATTATCGTGGCTATCTGATCTCCGAAATTTCTCACAAGAGATATAGTAAATGAGGGATCGATCGTGATCGATGTAGGATCCAACCGATTAGATGATGGAAGTTTTTGTGGAGATGCTGATTTTGCTGATCTCTCTGGGTTTGTTTCTGCTATTTCACCATCTCCTGGATGAGTCGGGCCGATGACGGTGGCAACACTTATAGAAAACACTTGGAGTGCTTACCAGTTACAAAATAAGATATAGTTTATGATATACGTGGTTATTTTTTTCATCTGAATTATTGCCAGGTATATTGGGTCTTTTGTTTCCAGTGGAGTTTCTGTTCTGAATATCGGTATCCTGACACTTATTGGAATTTCTCCACAGATGGCAAATATTACCTTTAAGCTTGCAAAAATAGGAGATAATTTTGGATGATTTTTACTTCTTCGAAAGCATGGACATATTCCATATGGTTTTGTAATCCCATCTTCCTGTGTACTTCTTATTGGTTCATTTCTATGATCTCGTTCATTAGTACAACTTTCGGATGCTTGGATATTTCTCGGAAGTGGGCTGAGTGTGTTATTACTTTTGATTGTTTCTTTATTTCGGAAGATAAAACTTGAAAAAAACGAAGATACTTCTCGTATCAGGAAAATATTTGGATTTATAGCTCAATTTTTCGCATCTCTCATAGGCAATCTTTTCCCAGCAGGAAGTGGTATGTGGTACTATTTTATTAATACCCTCATATTTCGACTGACACCAATTCAGTCTAAAGGACTTTCAAGCATACTGAGTTTCTCTTGGTCTATCGGGACTACTATCGGTATTTTTTCGACAGGAGTGTATGATATATGATTTGCTGTTTCTCTTTGTCTGGGTATGTTTTTTTGAGGATATTTCGGAACGAAGCATGTTATTCGTATTGGAAATCATACTTTAGATCGATTGATTCGTATTTCTATGTTTTTCTTTGCTTTTTTCTTTCTTTTTCAGGGTTTTCAAGCCCTAAACATATAGACAAAACTTGTTAAATTCATATACTCAGAGTGTATTTTTTATTATTTTTCTTATGCAAGTTCGTATTAAAAATCTCTCTGGAAAAGAACTCGAATATAAGACTTCTGGTGCGTGTGCCTTTGACTTCGAGGCATTCGAGGAAGTGACATTTGGTCCGGGTGAGTGGAAGCTCGTCGAGACTGGAACTGTGGTAGAAACTCCTGAAGGATATGTTCTTCTGACGGCACCAAGATCAGGAACGTTTAAGAATTTTGGACTTATGCAGGTAAATAGCGTAGGAATTATCGATCAGGATTATCGATGAGATACTGATACGATCAAGTTTCCATATATGAACATGCGAAAAGAGTCGGTAACTATCCACAAGTGAGAACGTATAGGTCAGGGGATGTTCGTAAAGATCGAAAAACCAGAATTTCTCTTTGTAGACAATATGGAAAATGAAGATCGTGGAGGATTTGGTACTACGGGTACAAAATAATTTTTCTTTTATGAATATTCAGGAACAACAATATTTGGATCTTCTTCAGAAAATCCTTGATACTGGAGCTGATCGAAATGATCGAACAGGCGTGGGCACAAGATCCATTTTTGGTCATCAGATGCGGTTCGATCTTTCAAAGGGATTTCCTCTTTTGACTAGTAAAAAGGTTTTCTTACGAGCTATCATCCATGAGTTGATCTGGTTTATCTCCTGAGATACTAACATCCGTTATTTGGTACAGAACGACGTAAAAATCTGGAATGAGTGGGCATTTGCAAAGTATCTAAAAAAAACAGGAAAAGATACTGAGATTCCACGTTATACTCCCGAGTGGGACGAGGAGATGGGGATATTTATCGAGAGTATAAAAAATGATGAATCCTTTGCAAATGAGTGGGGTGATCTTGGTCCAGTCTATGGAAAACAGTGGAGAGCATGGGAAACCAAGAAGGGAAATGTGATCGATCAGATGCAAAATGTTATCAATACTCTCGCAAATGATCCTTATTCTCGTCGAAATCTGATTTCTGGATGGAATGTCTGAGAGATCGAAGAGCTCATAAAGGATAAAGATACAGCACCCCCACCTTGCCATACACTCTTCCAGTTCTATGTTGCTGATGGAAAACTTTCATGTCAACTCTATCAGAGAAGTGCTGATGTATTTCTAGGTGTTCCATTTAACATAGCATCCTATGCGCTTCTGACTATGATGATTGCTCAGGTGAGCGGACTCCAATTGGGTGAATTTGTTCACACATTCTGAGATGTACACATTTATCATAATCACTTCGATCAAGTCCGTGAGCAGCTCACTCGGACCCCTCGTCCATTTCCCACGATGCAGATCGATCCGACTGTAAAAGACCTTTTTGCATTTAAGTATGAGGATTTCACTCTTGAAGGGTACGATCCATACGCACCGATTAGGGCCCCGATAGCTGTTTAATTTTTTGTTATGTATATAGTCTTCGAAGGCATCGTTGGTTCAGGAAAGTCTACTCAGTCAAAAAAACTGGTAGAATTTCTGACAGAAAAATACTGAGTATGAAAAGTCATACATGTACGTGAGCCAGGATCGACGCCAATTGCTGAAGATATCCGGTACCTTGCTCAGTGAAAGGAGTGGGAGAATGAAGAGATGCATCCACTAACCAATGCTTACCTCTATGCAGCTGCTCGAGCTCAGACACTTCATACTCTCGTCAAACCAGCACTAGAGTTATGAAAAATCGTCGTTTCTGACCGTTCATTCCTCTCATCACTTGCGTATCAATGAGAGGCTCAGTGACTCGGTTTTGATACCATTCTTTCCGTTAATCGTTATGCAATTGAGTGAATTCTTCCTGATAAGATATTCTATATGGATATTGATGTGGAAACTGCCCTTTCACGCACTTTCGATGCCGCATGAGATAAATGGGAGAAATTGGGAAAATCTTTTTTTGAGTCTATTGTTCAAGGGTATGATAAGTGTGAAAAGTTGGATATTTTAAAAAATCGATTTTTTCGTATTGATGCTCGGAGAAATATGGAAGATATTTCCCTTGATATTTATTCCAAGATTCAACTATAAACTCTATGACCAAAGCCTTTCTTTTTTCAGCACTAGAAAACTATGAAAATCGATTTCCAGATGAAAAGGAAGTTTCCATAAGGATAAAAAACTTCCTTCTTTCCTCTGAAAGTGCCTTTCATAATTTTTACTGGCAAGATGGTCATATAACTGCTTCGATACTCATACTGAATCAGAAAAAAACAAAAGTACTCCTTATATTCCATAAAAAACTCCAAAAATGGCTTCAATTTGGTGGTCATAGCGATGATTCTCCCGATGTTCTTGGAACCGCGATTCGTGAGTTTCATGAGGAATCATGAGTGAAACAGGAGCCGGAAATTATTAGATATATAGAAGATAGCCATTTCCCGATTTTCGATATTGATATTCATATTATCCCTCCAGATGCAAAATGAAGACCGCTTCATAAGCACTATGATATTCGTTTTTTATGAACGATTTCTGATGCTATTCCTCTCGAACGACAGATCGATGAAGTTGATGATATTCGGTGGTTTGATCTGGAAAATGTAGAAAAGGAGATAGAGGATGTTGGTACCCTTCGAATGATCCAAAAAATAAAATCCCTCTAATTTTCTATTTATGAAAAATACTCTCTTTATTATTGATGCCTACAATCTGATTTATCGGATGTTTTATGCAATTCCTGAAATTACAACCCGTTCAGGACAACCGGTAAATACGATTTTTGGTGTAGCAAAATTCCTGAAGTGACTTTCTGAAGAAAATCCAAATGCGCATATTATCGTCGCTGCTGATGTTGGGAAGAGTTTTCGTGCTGATATTTTTTCTGAGTATAAATGAACCCGTGAGAGGATGCCAGATAATCTGAGATCTCAGATCGATGCAGTATTTTCGCTTTTTCATGCAGCAAAAATACAGGTACTTTCTGAAGAAGGATACGAAGCGGATGATATCATCGGATCGCTTGCTTCCGAGTATAAAAATGACGATTGCCAGATAGTAATCATATCTTCTGATAAGGATCTCTGTCAGTTTGTTGTCGATGATCACGTACATATCTATGATGCGATGAAACGGAAGTTTCTCAAAGAAAAAGATGTTCTTGAAAAATTTTGAGTACCTGCTTATCAAGTACGTGATTATCTTGCTATTGTTTGAGATAGTTCTGATAATATCCCTGGTATTTCTGGTTTTTGACCCAAAAAAGCTGAGGATCTTCTCGGAAAATATGAAACTCTCGAGTGAATCTATGATCATCTTGAGGATCTTACCCCAAAGATGCAGTCAGTTCTCATTGACCAAAAAGAAAATGCATTTCTCTCACAGAAACTCGCGACGATCGTTACTCATCTCAAAGTTAATACCCATCTTGCCACGGATTCGAGTCTCGCGACTCATATGTCTGAGAGTGCTGTGATCGATTTTCTTAAACTCTATGAGTTTAAATCACTAATTCCATCCAATCACAGGGAAATACAAAAAACACTTGAAATACGTACATCCGAAATTATCAAAAATAAGGAAGCTTTTGATAATATGATCAAATCCTTATTTGATTCTGAAGATAAAAAAATATATCTGAGTACTCAGAATAATGGATTCGTAAATATTTCTTCATCTCAATCAGCTTACTCTCTCAATCTTTACTCTCTCGATGTGTCAGATGAATTACTTAAGTTTCTACAAAATTCTCAGATAACTGTTATCGGATATGATCTGAAAGAAGATATAAAAAATATCCTCAGAATTAAAAAGTCCCTCCAGTGAGTGGAAGGACAGGGGGTTTTGTTTTAGGCTATCATACTTTTATCTAACCGTATTGCTTTTGCAAGAAGTTCATTATTTGAGTACTCAAAATGCATTGGATCGTTTCTTGGAGCTTTCCAATCTCATCACCAAATAAATCAATTCCTCTTCATGATATTTACCACTGAATTTGGTATATTTTTACTCCCATTTCAAAAAGATCCTTGATTGTTTTGAGGATTGATATCTATAGCTATTCCAAGCGCATGCATACTAAGCTTATTGGAGTTACGCATATTTCGATAATTATATCCATCAACACGGTCTATTTTATAGGATCGAGCATCTGTGTCTGACAAAATCTCTCGTTCCACTTTTCTTAATGCTGGTACTATTGCTTGATGGACAGTTGTTCTTGCACCAAGGAAACGAATCGTTGCAAGTTGGTCTTCAATAATTTCTCTATCTCTTCCAATCAGTGCAATAGGATTTCCTATTTTTAAATTTGGTAGGGGGCTGGCTTTTTCATTTCCAGAGTTTGCTAGCATTCTTTCGCTGTATGAAGTTGCCGTTCTTCATCTTTCCATTCACCTTAACTCCTTATTGGATGGACGCTCATAAAGTTTACAAAAAATATTACCAGCCTCATGTGCTGTTTTTGTATTTTTAAGTGCTTGATATGCAGCATTTTCTCGTCAATGTTGCATTTCCCAAAGGGCTCATTTAAGTTGATCTAAGTGATTTGCAGAGCTAATATTAATTCATGTTCATTTCATAATATTATTTCTTCTATCTTGGTGCCATTGAAATATTCAATGTGCTTTTCCAGAATCACCACGGGCACGTGCATCAAAACCACTCTCATGAAATTCATTAGCAAGGAGTCAACATGCTTGCTCATGAGTGAACCCACTTTTTATCCAAAAGTTATAGGATTCTCTACTTACGGTATTTATTTCTATACTTGTATCTTGTGTTCGATCTAGAAAATCCACATAATCATCAGTAACTCATTTTGCATCATCCTCACTTGTATCAGAGTATTCAGATATATCCTTTTTTGAACTATTAAACTCATCTATTTCTTTTTGATTTGGTATAGTAATTGTATTACCATTAAATACGGGGATATATCCTTGAGGATTTGGTGCATCATAATATCATGCACGGTTTCATATATTTGCACGTACTCATACCTTATTCCCCACTTTTATATATTCAATACTTGCAGGTAACATATGTCAGAGTCATATTCGATTGTTTGCACTTCTATTTGTTCCAAAGTCTACAAAAAATTCCTTTCCTATTTGGAAATTTTTCACATCTTCTAGGGGATCATATTTTATAAATCAATCAGAATCTTTATTGATTGAATATAAAAACATAGAAGAAAGTAATTTTCCTCTTTCTCACTCATTTTTATCAATCTTTAAAAGCTTACTTGCGGGTATGGTAGATATATTTGGAAATTTTTCTAGTAGTTCTTTTGATTGACTGTTAGATATTCTTTGTAGTTTTGACTCTCTATTCATCTCTCTTTTGAGTGAATTATATTCATCTCTTAGTTTCGATCTTTCCGGCTCTCAACTTTTTTCTATTTCTTCTTGTAATTTATCTAATTGTGCATGAATTCTGTCTTTATTTCCAAGATCCTTTATATCCTCTATTATTTCTGTTGCTATGCCTGATACGGATTCAAGAAAGTTTTTGTAGTGTGGTCTTGAGTGTTTGTATTTTGAAATGTACATTATATAATTTTGGTTATATGGTATTTATTTTGAAAGCTCGATCAGTGCTATCTCCTCGGTATCATAGATCGGGATAATATTTGTAATCCCTACAAGATCGAGCGTATCACGAACTTCCACAGAGAGACAACAGATAGCAAATTTCCCACTTCCATCCTCTGTACGTTGAGCTGTATCAGCAATATAACCGATAGATTTACTATTGAGATAGGTAAGCTTCTCAAAATTAAACAACGTACGAGTTTTATTAAAATCTCCGATATCTCCGATAATATTCGGGAAAGTAGAGTCAACATTGGTTTCGTCCAATTCTCCGATGAATGAAAATACTCGTACCCCAGTATTTGTACTTGATTTTTTTACCTCTAGTTGAGTGAGCATAAGGGAAAAGTTAGGAATTATGGATTGTTTTTTAGAAATCTTAAAAGTTGGATTTCTTTATAAAAATACAATTATCGATTCAATTATAGCATTTATTTTATGATTAAGCAAATTTTCGTTTGCATTTCTTCCTGTTTCTGTAGACTTTTGCATATGCTTTCTATAAATACATCTATACCAAAAAATTCATTCTGGCAAAGCGATATTTGGAAGAGGATTCTTAGCGATTCTCATCAGTGTGAATCTATTGAGATGATTCAGATTTCTTGAGGAATGGTTTTTCTTGAAGTCAGAAAAATAGGTATGGGATTTTTTGGTGGATTTATTCTCTGAACTATATTTGATCTTACAGAAGAAGATATAAAAATTATTTCTGAATTTTCAAAAAAGAAAGAGTGTCTTTTTTTTCAGATGGAACCTCTTTTTGGGAATATTTCCCCAAAATGATTCAATCCATACCGGTATTTTCTCGAACCCTATACTCGGATTATAGATCTCACCCAATCAGAAGATGAAATCCTCTGAAATATGCACGAGAAAGGAAGGTATAATATACGACTTTCTCAAAAACGCTGAGTACATACTCGATGGGTTGAGCATACTCCGGAAAATATAAAAGTCTGGATGGAGCTTCTTGCTGATACTACTTCTCGAGATGGTTTTTTCCAAAATTCCCAGACGTATTATGAAGTATTTCTTTCAGAAATTTCTCTATCAAACAAGGGGTGACTCCTTTTTGCATACTATAATGAAAAACCAATTGCTGCAGGAATATTTGTATATTATGAAGATCAGGCAATATATTATTACGGGGCATCGGTGTCTGATCGAGATTTAAGAAAACATATGGCACCATATCTTATCCAGTGGGAGGCTCTATTGGAAGGGAAGAGAAGGGGGTGTTGCTCATATGACTTTCTTGGCATTGCTCATCCTGATGATCCAGCGAGTCATCTTCGATGAGTCAGTGAATTCAAGGAGAAATTCGGTGGCCAAGTGCGAAAGCTTCCAGAAAAGAAATTATTTGTTATTTCCTGGAAGTATTGGTTATTTCTCTCCGTAAGAAATATAAAAAAAATCTTCTCGAAATAGAGAAGATTTTTTTCTGAGGCGGGCACTACTTTTTAATTTTTTTTAAAAATACTCAGTAATTTTTATAAACTCATACTCGCGATAATTAGTTCCTCGCGAATCACGGGGGTAAGGTCAATTTGCATATTTTCTATGAGTCTTACATCATCTCCATCGATGAGAGGATCAATATATTTTTTGAAAGTTCTTTCAAAATTCCCTATATCTATACTGTGCTTTTGTCACTCATAGAGAATTTCCGTTTTCAAATCATCGAATATAACTTCTACGCCGTCATCGAGAGAGATAATTTTAATCTGGAATTCGAGAGGTTTTAAAAATTGGATATCTTCCATATATCCGTCGTATATTTCTCAGGCAAAGGTGAAATTTTTTGAATCTCCAGAATAACTCGCGAGGAGATCTCAAACAGGAATTTGTAACATATAATAATTTTAGGGATTATCAGGAAAAGGAATACTTTTTACCGAGTCAAACAATGCTTCTTGACCTATTTTTTTCATAATTTCTCTTGCTTCTTTCTCTTCTCATACGGTCATAAGAGCTACGGCAAGGTCATTGAGAATCATAACATCTTCAGGAGAAAGTGAGTGAGCTCTTCTGAGGAGAGTTATTCATTTGATCCCAGACCCATTCATAACATTTGCCCATCCGAGATTTCTGAGTATTTCTGAGTTGTTTGGGAGGTGTTTGTTGGCAATATTAAGTTCATGAATTGCTGTATCAAACTCTCACTTCGCACTTGCAATATAACCAGCAAGATACATACCAGTTGCAGACTCTGGATGTATTTCTCGAGCAATCGCGAGTACTTCACTTGCTTTCTCGAGGTTTCACTCGAAGAGGTATATATCCGCGAGTTCCTCGTAGATCTGATATTCATCCGAATATTTTTTTAGTCCTTCAAGAGCCAGATTTCGAGCGTTTTCGTAGTTATTTTCCTGCTTTGAGATTTCGATAGACTCAATGAGTGAGTCAAGATTCTGGTCTGTATTCATATGAAAAATATAGTGTTTTTAGGTAAAAAAGCAAAATTTTCATACTTCTTCTGTGATTTACTTTTTCCAATGACCTTCCACCAGCTTCTTAAGACTTTTCCCTTCTTCTTCAGCAAGACTTTTCCCTTCTTCCTTCAGTGCAAGTTGCCCACAGGCAGCATCGATATCATCTCCCATCGTATGACGAACCGTTGATGGAATTCCTGCTTTTTCTAGAGTAGTCTGAAACTTTTGGATCATAATTTTACTCGTTGGTTGAAATCCATTTCCCATAATTCCTTCGCCAGGATTATAAGGAATAAAGTTCACATGTGCCAGTCTTCACTTCATAAGATCAGCGAGTTCATGAGCAAATTCTGGTCGATCTGTCACTCATGCAATCATAATATATTCATAGAAAATACGTTTATTCGTTTTTTCTGTATAAATATCCAGAGCCTCCATAAGTTTATCAATCGGATAGGTATTTTCTACTGGCATAATTCTTTTTCGAGCTTCGTCGTTTGGTGCATGTAGTGAGATTGCGAGTGAAACCTGAGGATACGCGTCAGCGAGCTGGAGTATTCCAGGGACAATTCCACAACTTGAAATCGTAATTCTTCGGCTCGACAGGTCGATCTTTTTTTGCCCACTAGCGATACGTATAGACTCGAAAACGTTCGGAATGTTGAGAAATGGTTCTCCCATACCCATATAAACAATATTTCTGATTTTTTTATCTTCCTTTGCAAGGAGAATATTAGCAATCATAATCTGCTCGATAATCTCATAAAACTCTAGGTTTCTTATAAGCCCGAGCTTTCCTGTTGCACAAAAACTACAAGCCATAGGGCATCCTGCCTGACAACTAACACAGAGAGTATTTCTTCCTGACTTATGACGCATAATAACAGCTTCGATCATCTTATCATCATGTGTTTTGAAAAGAAACTTGGTTGTCTGTCCATCATCGCTTGTTATTTCTGAGTGAATTCTGAGGCTTTGAAAGAAGGTATTCTCTTTGAGGAGTTCACGAACTTCTTTTGGAAGAGTGTCCATCTTCTCAAAATCAGTAATAAGATTTTTATAAAGAGCATTTTCGAGTTGACCATATCGAAATTTCTTATGCCCATTTGCTTCCAGAAGTTCGATGATTTTTTTTTCGTCGTGAATAGAGAACATGAAAAATGATTAAGGGAAAAGTGTGGAGCGTATAAAAATATATCTCTCTTCTGAGGTAGACTGTTTTTTTTGATATTTTTATCTCATAAGAATATCATTTTGAATTTCTAAAATCCAAGAAGAAAAACAGCAGTAAGAAACCCGATAATTCCACCTACAAGTGCCTCTATGGGGGTATGTCCTATAGATTCATTGAGTTGCTTTCCATCATGTGGAGTGAGTTCATTGAGTGTTTTTGCGTGAATCCCCACTTGATAGCGGACGTTCATTGCATCATAGATAATCACTATCGAAAATACAAGACAGATCATAAATTGATCACTCATAGCTCCATATTTAAGACCAAGTGCTGTTGCAAGAGCTATTACAAAGGTAGAGTGAGCAGATGGCATTCCTCCACTTCAAAGCATTTTATTTACCGTGAATCTTCCTTTGAGTCCATGAATAAAACCTTTTAGGGTTATGGCAAAAAGGAGAGCAAAAAATGGAATCGCTATTGTATAATCATGAAAAAATGAATGAAATTGGGCAAAAGTCATAAAAAATGAAATGATGAAATTACGAAGATCGACTCCAAAAAATACTTTGGAGTCGAATAGGTACTATTTTACATCGAGAATTGTATAGGTTTTGCTTCCAGAAGGAGCTTTGAATTCGATACTGTCACCAACTCATTTTCCTATCAGTGCTTTTCCTATAGGGGATTCATTGGATATCTTGTTATCGAAGATGTTTGCTTCTTGGGAACCAACTATTGTATAAGTAATACTTTCCCCTTCATTTTCGAGAGTGATAGTATTCCCTACATTGATTCCTGATTTCTTCCGACGAGCCATCTTATCATCATCGATAAGATCATAACTTCCAGGTTTAAGCATTTCTTCGAGTTCCGTGATTCGAAGTTCTACTTGAGCTTGTTCATCACGAGCTTCTTGGTACTCAGCATTTTCTGAGAGATCCCCATAAGAAACGGCTTCTTTGAGTTTTGCGGCGATATCTACACGTTTTTCATCACGGAGAATACGAAGTTCTTCTTGAAGAGTTGCGAGACCATCACGAGTAAAGAGATTGCGTTTTTCAGACATAAGAGAAAGGTTAGGAGATTGGATAATGATTCTTACCGGGTACTTCCAGTATTCGCTTTTGGCTTTACGGGAGTTGTTTGTGGATTCTTTTTCTGAGGAGTATTTGATACTTTTTGTGACGGGGATATAAGGAGATTTTTCAGGAGTGGGAATTTTGTTTTTACGACCTGTATAGCTACTGCCTTTCATTCCGCCTCTACCACTATCCTTACGAGACTATCAGGTTTTGGTGGATTGACGTAAAAACTTCTAAATGGAAAAGTGTTGGTTTCATTGACTATATAGACGGTATCATCGAGAGCTTTTGTATTCTTTAGAAAGTTCTCATAAGGAAGATCGAGAGCGAGGATTTGAATTCCATTTTTTACATCTTCATAGGAAGTATAGTGGATACTTGAGTCAAATATATGAAGATCAAAGATTCCTGTATTCTCTTTTTCTGTCAGGCTCAATGTTGGCATAAGAAGAGAGAGAAGAACCCCAGATATTTTTACTGTATTGGTTTTTCCTGTTTGTGTCTGTGGTGTTCAGATTTCTCAGTTTTGTACTCCGTTTTTTTCAGCAAGTTGACTGACGAGATTGGAGAGTTTTTCTATCTTCTCATCGGTTTTTATCTGATTTTTCCAGGTTTCTATAACAAGAGTATCGCCAGATGGATTGATATTACTTGTTTTTTTGAGATGTATCCCCCCATCTTGACTAATCAGTGACCAAGAGATACTTCCTATAAAAATAAGTGCGAGAATGGAAAGAAGAATCAGGGCAATACGCATTAGAAAAATTTTGTATTATATAGTTTTTATGCTTGCAAACTCAATCTCAACAGGAGTATCTCGACCAAGAAGGTTGATTTCGATTTTTGCAACTCCTTTTGTCGTGTTTACTTCGAGGACTTTTCCTTCACTTCCTTCGAATGGTCCATTTTTCACAGATACATAGTCTCCCACTTGGAGGTCTGTTTTATATTCTTCACTTTTTTCTTCGAGTATCCCCTTGAGTTGCTCGAGTTCTGTTCCGGTAACTGCAACTGGAACTGTACCAGCGCCAAGAAATCCAGTAACATTCGGAGTATTTCGAACGATGTACCAAGATTCATTAGTTACAACCATCTGAACGAGGATATAACCAGGGAAAATATTTTTCTTTTTTAGAACCTTTTTTCCACCAGCACGGACAGATACGGAGTCATGGTTTGGAACAAATACATCGAGAATAAAGTTTTCAAGACCGAATGCTTCTCTTCTTTGCATAAGTGACTGACGGACGTTTTCTTCGGTACCAGAGATAACACGAATAACGTACCAATCACCTTGTTCTTTTTTAGAAAAATCAAACATAAATAGGGAAATGGGATATTAGAAAATAAAAGAAAAAGAAAATTATCGACCACTTCCTGATAGAAGAGTCCCACTCACTGTTGTACTAGATGAACTAGACCCACTTTGACTCTTTTGTGCGTTTGCAAAATTTTCGAGTGCTTCGAGGTCTGCCTTCGTAGCAAAGTCTTCACCAGAAACAGTCATATTCGTTACAGGAGCGTGTGGAAATTGATTTCGAGTGAGAGTCATAACTTCTCGTATCGCATATCCGAGAATTGCGAGAAATATCCCAACAATGATAATTGTACCGATCGTATAGGTCATATACTTGATAC
>JAGOMW010000073.1 GCA_017993345.1 Candidatus Altimarinota bacterium
GAGAATGAAAACCGATCAGGAAATTTATCGAGGCTGGTCGACTTCCATCGATCCTCCTCTGGGGACCTCCTGGATGTGGTAAGACGAGTCTTGCTTGTGTGATCGCAAACTCTCTCGATGCTGAGTTTTTTCATCTCTCATGAGTCCTTTCGAAAAAAGAAGATGTAGTAAAAATCATCTCGAAAGCACAGAAAAACTATCAAGATGGGAGACAGACGATTCTCTTTCTCGATGAGATCCACCGCTGGTCGAAGTCACAACAAGATGTTCTCCTTCCTTGGGTAGAGAAAGGGATCATCACACTCATCGGAGCGACAACGGAGAATCCGAGTTTCACGGTGATCAATGCCCTCCTTTCACGTTGTAGAACCTATATATTAAAGGAAATTTCTGAGGAAGAGATTATTCGCTTTTTAATGAAAAATAAAGAACGAATACAGGAACGATATTCGAAGATTTTACTTCAAGATGAGGAAAATCTGAAACTCATTGCCCATCTCGGAAATGGGGACCTCAGAAATACATTGAACCTACTCGAAACTGCCTGCATCCTGCAATGAGAAGGAACTCTCACAAAAGAGATCATCCTCGAGTCAGGAGGAAAATCTCTTGCCTACGATGCGAACGGTGAAGAACACTACAATCTCATCTCTGCGATGCACAAGTCCCTGCGTGACTCAGACGGCGATGCTGCCATCTACTGGATCGGGCGAATGCTTGCAGGTGGAGAGGATCCGCGCTATATCGCACGTCGGATGATGAACTTCGCCAGTGAGGACATATACGATCCAGCCGCTATCACACTCACGAACTCTATCTATGAAATCTGTGAAAAGATGGGTATGCCAGAATGTGAACTTCCACTCCTAAATACTGCCTACTACCTCGCCGACGCTCCAAAAGACAATCGTATCTATCTAGCACAAAAGGCAATGCACAAAGATATACAGAACTATGGAAATCTGGGTGTTCCACTGCACCTGAGAAATGCTCCCACTGGACTCATGAAAGAAGTGGGTTATGGAAAATGATACGAATATGCTCACAATCTGGAGAATAAAAAAAGCTCCCAAGAACACTTTCCTGAAGAGCTCAAAGGAAGGAAATATAGAAAATAATATCTCAAACTATGGAAATAATAGAATTCGATAATGTATATAGAGATGATCTGAAACATCTCGGGCAATGACTGAGAAATTATATCGTTTCACTCGAAAACCGGGATGATGATCTCATCATCTATAATACCGATACAGAAATAGCAGAATACATTAAAGAGTTTTTTTCTTCTCAAAATATTATCTTTCTTATAAAAAATGAATGAAAAATACAAGGGTACATAATCGGAAAAATCAAGACCGAGAACTGGAACTGAAGTCAAATAAAAAAAATAGGGCAAGTAGAACAACTCTTCATCGCTTCTGAACTTCGAGGTAAATGAGCCTGAAAAAAACTTATCGAAAGATGTGAGACTCACTTTCTCGAAAAATGAATCTCACATATAGAAGTATCTGTATTCGCAAAAAACAAGAATGCCTTTGATTTTTATAAAAAATATGGATTTGAAGAAAGATTTATTACACTCGATAAAAAAATAATTCCAAAACAAGGAGGAGAATAAAAATTTTGCATTTCCTCAAAAAACTATATACTTATAAAGTAATAAAAAAGGACCTGCCGAAGTGGCGAGTCTTTTTTTTAGCTCTATTTCCTTACTTACTTATTTTATGTTTGATTTATCTAAAATCGAAGCAGCTGTGAATCTCATTTCTGCTGAAAAAAAGATCGATAAAGCTCGTCTCATCGAGATTATCGAACATGCGATCAAAACCGCATACAAAAAGGACTATGCTTCTAAAGAGGCAAATGTAAATGTCCATCTCAATATGGCCAATAACAGTGTAGAAATTACTGTAGAAAAAACAATCGTCGATGTTGTAGAAGATGAAGATATCGAGATTTCTCTGGAGGATGTTGGTGGGGCTGATTCAGGTTTTTCTCTCGGGGATACTGTGGAGATCGATGTTTCTGATGAAGTGATGAATTCAGAAGGATTTGGTCGTATTGCTTCCCAAGCAGCAAAACAAGTAATCGTTCAGAAAATCGGGGAAACTGAAAAAGAAAAACTCTATCACATCTTCAAGGATAAAGAAGACACGATCGTAAACCTTCGTGTTGAACTCGTAGAGAAAAATCGAGTGGTTTTTGATTATAATGGAAACCAGGTTGTTCTCCCAAAAAGTGAACAAGTATCAAAAGACAAGTACACTGCTGGACAGAGAATGTATCTCTACGTTCGAAAAGTAGAGATCGATCCAGAACTCGGACCTCGTGTGGTTCTCTCTCGAAAGGATAAAGAACTCGTCGTGAAACTCTTCGAAATGAATACTCCAGAGCTCGAAGAAGGAACGGTGGAAATCGTATCGATCGCGCGTATGCCAGGAGTAAAGACGAAGATTATCGTGGCTTCGGATGAACAAGATGTTGATCCAGCAGGATGTCTCATCGGACCAAAAGGAATGCGTGTTCGTGGAATTGTCGATGAACTTTTCGGAGAAAAAGTAGACATCATCAACTATACAACTGATCAAAAAGAAATGGTTCGTCGTGCACTGATCCCTGGAACAGTTGAAGAAATCAATATTGATGAGGAAAATACGATCATCCGTGCAACGGTGAAGGACGAAGAAAAAGCAAAAGTTCTTGGACGTGGTGGAACCAATATTAATATCGCCTGAGATCTTCTCGGATACCGTATTTCTCTCTCGACAATCGAAGGAAAAGAAGTAGATCCAAAAGAAGAAATGGAAGTATAATCTATAGAAATTCGGATTTAAAAAATACCCTCTCAAAGGGGGTATTTTTTATCGTTTGTTTGCGTCTTGTGCATTATGTGCTTTTTCAAAAAGCTGGGAAATATTGGAAAGGTAGAGATCGAGATTATTTCTGAGGGTCATGTAGTCATCCAGGATCATCACCAAAAGAATATGGACTCCATAGGTGCGCTGCATTTCCCTATAAGCCGTAAGTGCTTTCGGGAGAGTTTTTTCCGCACGAGCAAGTTCATCCTGAAGAGCTATCTGGCGAGCACCCATATCCTGTCAGACAGACTCGAGAGTACTCTGTATATCTGGATTTTCTGCAACAAGCTTCTTATCCTGCTCGACTGCTTGAGAATAATTCTGCCGCATATTGGCATCGATATAATCAAGATAGTGACTATATCGACAGTATTCACCCGTCACCGAACGAGCAAGCCTCCAAGACATCGAATCCCCTGGAATAGTAGATTGATTATTGGTATCACAATTATTGATGCCGGAAGCAATATCTTGATAGTATTTTTGTTCTTTTTGAAGTTTTGATTTTATTTCAGAAGAAGGACTTTTTGCATCTATGAGTTCCTGCATTTTTTTGAGCTGATCAGATCGATCAGCAGAGATAGCACAGGCAAAAATATGGTTCATATTTGTCTGATAGAGTTTTCGGGTAAATTCGATCATCGGAGCACGAGAACTATTTCAGAGAGTAAGTGAAAAATCAGACTCAATCTTCTCTCTTTGGTTTGAGTCTTTTATTCAAGAAAGAAGAGATTGAAGAGTTTTTTGTGCTGCAGTCGCTTCATACGGAGGATATTGTACATTCACTTTCCCAACCGTATCACCTTTCCAGTCCGCAGATACTTCACAGATTTGTTTTATTCTCTCTTCGAAGCAACTATAGTTTGCTATATCAGTACAGTTCTCTGC
>JAGOMW010000074.1 GCA_017993345.1 Candidatus Altimarinota bacterium
CAGTTTTTCCATCTATAGTTCTTCATTTTCCAGAGATTTTGAACCTGGTTCCTGGTTTCGTTCCTGCTTTGATCTTCAAAGAAAGGACTTTCCCATAGACTGTTTTTATAGAAAGGGAAGTATCGTATAGAAAGTCAAAAAATGGAATTTCCATTGTTTCTGTGACATCGAGGTTTGGTATTTCTTTTTTTGTTTCCTCATTTCTTCATTCTTTCCTTCAT
Organism: Candidatus Altimarinota bacterium; assembly: GCA_017993345.1. Taxonomy (GTDB): domain Bacteria; phylum Patescibacteriota; class Gracilibacteria; order BD1-5; family UBA2023; genus CANBWW01. The sequence continues at coordinate 222 of JAGOMW010000074.1, forward strand.
GATCGACTTGATCAACTCCCAAAAATATCTCCAAAATCGAATCCTGAAGTTGAACCTCATCCTCAAAATTGTGAAAAGATATCTTCAAATCCCCCAGTATTTCAAGTAGATCCATAGTAACCACCGCCATTTCCAAAGGGATTACTTCCACCCATTCATCAAAAAGGATTGGCTTCTGCAGAACCGAACTGATCATAATTTTGCTTTTTTGTTTTATCTGAGAGTGTTTGGTATGCTTCGTTGACTTCTTTAAATTTCATCTCTGCACTTTTATCTCATTTATTCCTATCTGGATGATATTCAAGGGCTTTTTTCTTATACGCTTTCTTTATCTCCGATTCTGAAGCGGTTTTATGTATTCCCAGTGTATCATAATAGTTTGTACTCATAGTTGTATATTTAGTTGCATGTATTTTATCTAAAAATAGATAGGAGTCAAAGTGAGGAGTCTAATTTATTTTTTCAATCAGTTGCCATTTTTTGCCATTTCTGTATCATATTTTTATGAAACAGACTCCAGAAAACATACAAAATATCCTTTCTCATCTTCCTACGAGTCCTGGTGTGTATCAAATGAAAGATACTTCCGGAAAAGTTATATATGTCTGAAAAGCGAAAAATTTAAAAAATCGAGTGAAGTCTTATTTTGATCGGACGGCAGATCTTTCCGCGAGTAAAAAGCAGATGGTTGAAAAGATTAGAGATATTGAGACCATTCTGTGTCAGACGGAAGTGGAGGCTCTTGTTCTTGAGACCAATCTTATAAAACATCTTATACCGAAGTATAATATTCTCATGAAGGATGATAAGAATTTGGCATATATAAAAATCACTCCAGGTCCTATTCCTCTTGTAACTAAGACTCGCCAAAAGATTCCTGATGGGGGACAATATTTTGGTCCGTATGTGAGCGCAGTGGAACAAGTTGTTCGATATTTGAAAAAGATGTTTCGTGTGAGAAATTGTCGAGTTCGTTTTGGACGAGAAAATGGAAGAATTGTTATTTCTGATAAGGCTGGAAAAACGATTCCTTGTATGGATTACTATATTTGACTCTGTCCAGCACCTTGTTTACTGAGCGCAGATGTTATTTCTCAGCATGAAAAAAATCTTTCTGATCTTAAAAATTTTCTCGAAGGGAATACGGGGCAGGTTTTTGCAGATCTGGAAATAAAAATGCGTGAACATGCTCAAAAACTGGAATTCGAGGAGGCTGGAAATATAAAAACTCTCATTGATTCACTTCGTATTCTTTCCGATCGTCAGTCTGTTCGTGATATCGCTACGGAAGATACAGATATCATTGTATACTATACCAAGTATGATAGACAGTTTATTGGTTTAACTATTATACGAAGAGGTCAGATTGTCTGAGTCTTTCGTCATGAAGTGGAAGCCAAGATCGACGTATCAGAATGAGAAATCATTGAACATTTTATAGCTGAGCAATACGCTGATAATACTGATATACCGAGTGTCGTTTTTTTTCAGAAGGAACAAGAAAGCTCCCTCATGAAGATATTTCTTTCAGAAAAAAATATCTCCGTAGAGGTGCCAAAAATCTGAAAGAAAAAAGAATTGGTGGACTTCACACTCAATCAGGTACGTGAGTATGCTTATAAGTCTGAACTTCAGAAGCTCGAAAATCGTACCCTTACTCGCGAACATATGGTTCATATTCTCGAAAAATTGAATTATCCAGTTCGAAAAAAGTGAGAGATTGTATTTGAATGTTATGATATATCTCATACGGATGGGAACTTTACCTATGCATCATGAGTAGTGATCGTGAACGGAAAACCCGATACTAGTCGATACAAGAAGTATAAAATAAAGTCTCTCCCAGATGGGAAAATAGATGATTTTGCATCCCATAGGGAAGTAATGGTAAGACGTACTCTAGAGGGTATGGAACTACAAAATTTTCCTGATCTCATTATTATTGATGGATGAAAATGACAACTTTCTTCGGCTCTTTCAGGAATACATGAATGAAACTGGAAATATCAAAATGAAATCCAAAAAGATTCTCATAAAGATAACAACAAAGATGAAAGTATATCTATTCCTCTTTGTTCTATAGCGAAAAGGGAAGAGGAGATATTTCTTCCAGGAAATCCAAAACCGATTCTTTTCGAGCATGGGACACCAGAACTAATGGTTCTTCAGAAAGCCCGAGATGAGTCACATCGTTTTTCTATAACAGCGAACCGGTCTGCACGAACAAAAGCTATGAAAAAAAATATCCTCGAAGAACTTCCTGGAATTGGTCCGGTGACTCGCAAGAAAATATTACAACTTTCATGATCGGTAGATGCTATAAAAGATATTTCTCTTGAAGATTTACAGAAAATATGTACAAAGATACAAATCGAAACCCTTCGAGATCATTGAATTATTTTTTAGATTATGTATATATTAGCCTTTGAAACATCTTGTGATGATACATCTGTTGCGATTATGAGAGATGACCAGTGTATAGCACTATCTACGCGCACTCAACTCGAGCACACCCAGACAGGCTGAGTGGTTCCTGAGGTAGCCGCTAGAAGTCATGCGAATGCTATTTTTCCATGCATAGAGGATGCTCTTAGGGATGCTCATATTTCACTGGGAGAGATAGATATCATTGCCTGTACTGATAAGCCAGGACTTATGCCTTCACTCTTGACTGGTATGACGGTTGCAAAAACTTTGGCAATCTCTCTCCATAAGCCACTTTTATGGGTAGATCATATCGAAAGTCATATTTTTGCAAACTATCTCGAACGAAAAGAGGATCAGATTCCATTTCCATCGATTGTACTCACTGTTTCAGGGGGACATACAGAGATATATCTCTGGAGATCACGATTCGATCTTTCTCTTATAGGACAGACACGTGATGATGCTGCTTGAGAGGCTTTTGATAAGGTTTCAAAAATGATGTGACTTGGTTTTCCTGGTTGAGCTATTATTTCTCGTAGGGCTTCTATGTACCCCGGTGAGTATGTTTGAATATTTCCAGAAGTTCTTCTCGAAAAGGAGTCTCTTGATTTTTCATTTTCTTGACTCAAAACGGCTGTAAAACGAGAAATAGATATTCGAATACAGAAAACAGGTACACTTTCTGATGAAGATCGTGAACAAATTGCATTTGAGTTTGAAGAGGTGGTGATTCGTACCCTTGTCAAAAAACTCATAAGAGCTCAGGAGCAATTTTGAGGAAAAAGTATTGTACTTGCTGGTTGAGTGAGTGCTAATACCAAACTAAAAAATCGTCTTGAAGAAAAATCAAGAAAAATCGGCATTCCATTTATTTCACCAGTGAGATCGATCTACTCTATGGATAATGCAGCAATGGTTTGAATTCGAGCCTACTATGATTCCATAAAGAAACAATAAAATTTATATTCTTGATGTCAAGTAGGTTTTTTTTGATTTCAATAGGTTTTATACTACAATGTTCACCGTATTTTATAATTTTTTATTTATGGTCGTTCGAAAAGCTCAAATCACTGAAAATAATGAAGAAATTTC
>JAGOMW010000075.1 GCA_017993345.1 Candidatus Altimarinota bacterium
GCATTTTCATCCATGATACCCCTTGCGATAATCTGGCAATCTTGGAAAGAAGGTTTTTGAAAATAGGTTCCTATCATAGGGTATATTTGTTAGAGTATAATTTTTCCGAAATAGCACCATTCTCATCATATTTCGACTCATGAGTTGGGCATAATCATTATTCCATCATACGGCGCATGGATGATGTTTCATCATTCATATCTTCCGATAAGTTGTCATTTTTTTACACGATCAAAATTTTTCCATTCTTTTATAAAACTTCCTTCTTCCTCTTTTTTTACGATAGTATCAACGTGTATCCATAGTTGTTTATGTGATTGTTTTTTATTTCCTGTTCTGATATTCCCTGAGCTTACCAGAATAGAAATGATCGAATCATATGCGTTTCTCTCACTTTCAGGATCCGTATTTTCTCCACACTCGATCGTTATACCAATTTTTCCGTGTTGTTTCGCAAAACCAATCGTATCCATTTCCTCACTTTCTTCATAAAGATTGACCCATCCAGTCATCACATATTCTATTGGGATACTTCGTATCATAGTGTTAATTTCTTCTGTATTATAATCATTAAAAATAAATGATTCGAGTCCAGACGAAAAAGAGTGGAGATCGAGTATAAAGTCATTTTCTAGGATTTCTTTTTCAATTCCTTTCGCTATATCGTATATATCACCTGATTTTCTTGATCAGAATATTCGATTGAGATTTTCGGTTATTTGACGTTTTGATTTTGTATATGCTTCGAAGTTTGCATAGGGAATACAGGTGATTTTTCAGTTTTGTATGGATATTTTTCAAGAGAGAATAGCTTCTCTGATTTTCTCTATGGCTCTACTTCCACATGGTTCATCTCAGTGGATCGATCCGAGTATGAGTATATTTTTCCCAGTTTTTCCTGAATCAAAAGAATATTTTATTTGCATAAAATGAAGAAAGAAAAATAAAAAACAGCGCCTGATTTCTCAAGAGCTGTTTTTGGATTTTGTAAAAATTATTTCACAACCACCAAAAAGAACCCTCGAGTGAGAGCATTTCGGCGACGACGTGATGATATATTTTGTACGAACATATATCCAGTATAGAAAAAAATAAGAGAAATCAAATTTTTATATCTTTTCTACTCTCCAGCCCTCTTTCTCATCGATCATCTTCCATCCGAGAGAAAGTATCTGGTCTCGAAGCTTATCAGCCTCAGTCCAGTCTTTGAGTTTCTTAGCAAGCATACGGGCTTCAGCAAGTTTTTCGATTTCTTCCGGGATTTTTTCTCCTTCGAGAAGGGAAAAATCCAGAACAGCAATTACTTCGTTCCAGCTTCTGAGAAGATCGACGATGGATTTTGCTTCTTCGATCGAGAATATCTCCTCATCGATCGCACTATTTATATAACTTTGGTATTCGAAGAGGATCGTCATGGCTCCGAGTGTATCAAAATTCTCCTCGAGTTTTTCGATAAATTCTTGCATAAATGCTTGTTGATTTTCACGAAACTCTCGAGAAATATCATGAAATTTCAGTTTTCCATGACTATTTCGAGTGGTATCGATCTCAGGAAGTTTCGAGATGTATCTTCCAAGACGCTTTATGAGTTCATCGAGTCCACGGATTGTATTCACTCCGGCAGTGAGTCGATCAAAAGTGAAATTAAAATTTTCTCGGTAGTTATTCTGAAGTGCCATCAGTCGGAAAGCTCGACAGATAAGGGTTTCTGGTGTACCTTTTTCTTTTTCGATTATATCTCGAAGCGTATAGAAATTCCCAGCAGATTTTGCCATTTTTTTATTATCTACGAGAAGATGTCCCCCGTGCAGCCAGTATTTTGCAAATGTCTTTCCTGTGAAGGCTTCTGTCTGGGCAATCTCGTTCTGGTGATGTGGAAAGAGGTTATCGATCCCTCCCATATGGATATCGATCTGTTCACCAAAGTATCGATAGTTACACGCACTACACTCGATATGCCAACCTGGACGACCATCGAGAATTTTCTTTTCTCCATCGATCATGATGGAAATAGTCCACTTATTTGGACCATCGCTTTCCAGATCGTACACTTTCCAGAGGGCGAAGTCTGCTACTTGATCCTTCTCATATTCATCATTATCAATACGAACACTCGAAATCATCCCACTTATATCGAGATTCGCGAGCTTTCCATATTTTTTAAATTTGCTGACACGATAATAGATACTTCCATCATCTGAGAGATAGGCATATCCTTTTTTTATGAGTCATTCGATCATTTTTCCCATATCTTCGATGAGTCCAGAAATCGGAGCAATAGTGTCTGCTGGTATGATCGATAGTTTTTCGAGATCAGCTAAAAATGCCTCTGTATAGAACTGAGTAAATTCTTCGAGACTTTTTCCAGATTTTTGACTATCACGGATGGTTTTGTCATCGATATCAGTTATATTCATCACGGTTTTTACTCTGTATCCGAGAAATCGGAGGGTTCTGATGACAAAATCTTCAAATAAATAGGCACGAAGATTTCCAATATGAGCATAGTTATAGGGCGTTGGTCCACAATAATAGACTTTTACCCATTCTTGCTTCATGGGTTTAAAGGTTTCAAGTTCCCGTGAGAGGGTGTTGTAGATCGAAAGTGGCATAGATTTTATGAGTGTTATGGGCTCAGTATAAAGAAAAATCAGAAAAAATCGAACCGAGTCAGAAAATATATTTGACACTTTAATTATTTATTAAATAATATTATTGACATAATAAAATATATATGTTATAGTTACATTGCTCTTTTTGATATAACATTTATAGATATGAATAATTCTATTCAACGACACCATAGTGGAAATAGTCATGAATGGCTCTCAGCAATCTTTACCTTCCTTGTCCTTTCCTGAGTATATTTCTCTATGTGAAACTTTTCTTCATCGGCTATCAGCTATGGAAGAGACGACTCATCTTCTGGAAAAATACTCTCTGTCAATACACCTTATTGGAATGATTCACTTTCTTATGGATTTCGCTCTGCATCTGGTGATACTTATATCCAGACAGAATCCACTAAAGACAGAGATCGTGTCCTCATAGCGAAGACTGGAACAGAGAGAGAAGTGTATGAGAAAGACGGAGTTCGAGTTTCATTTTATCCAGATACTCCGATCGATCAGATCGATAAAACTCTTGATCAAAATAGTCCTCGTGCTTATTCTCGTCTGCCAAATGGGATTGCTGTTATTGAAGGAAATCTCGATTCTCCTTCAGCAAAAACCATCCTCGCGACCCTTCATTCACGTTAGTGTCAACTCCATCAGTGTTTCTCCCAGAGTATTGGTATTCTCTGGGAGTTTTTTATTAATTTGACAAGTATATATATTATATAATATATATACTATTATAGTATAATATCATATTATGAAATTACATTTCACCAGTAAGGAGGAGTCACTTGTTCAGGGTGAGAAAAATAATCAAAAAGAATCTCAAAAAATAGCACGATTTTCTAAACGTACAAAAGCATTTGTTTTCTCTCTTGTATTATGAGTCTCATGACAACAATATTTGAAATATCAACAAGATATGGTAAATACGATTCATGAGTGAATGGATTTTATTGTTAACCCGGAAACAGTAAGTCTGGATCAGAAGCTCAATGCACTTATAGCATCGAATGATGCTGTTGGTTACAAAAGTGACTACTTTACAAGTACCACCTCCCAATCGAAATGAATGATTCGTTTTTTGAAGCCAGGCCTTATCAAATGAATGGATTTGGAA
>JAGOMW010000012.1 GCA_017993345.1 Candidatus Altimarinota bacterium
GATGTCGGCTCGTCTCATCCTGGGGGTGGAGAAGCTCCCAAGGGTATGGCTGTTCGCCATTTAAAGAGGTACGCGAGCTGGGTTCAAAACGTCGTGAGACAGTTTGGCCCCTATCTGCTGTGAGCGCTTAGAAATTTGATGAGATCTGTTCCTAGTACGAGAGGACCGGAATGGACGAACCCCTGGTGGATCGGCTGTCAACCAATGGCACCGCCGAGTAGCTAAGTTCGGAATGGATAACTACTGAAAGCATCTAAGTAGGAAGCCAACTCAAAGATAAGATTTCTCAGGTCTGTAAGGATCATAAGTGCCCTTGGAGACTACAAGGTTGATAGGACGCAAGTTGAAGCACAGAAATGTGTGTAGCTGAGCGTTACTAATAGCACGAACGGTATTTATATATGCTTTTTATTTTTACGGCGGGTAATTATGACCTGTTGGTATGAATAGAGCTTTGAATAACAATTTTGGTTGGAGATAGAAAATAGTTTTGTAGAATTACATTTTATGAGTGAGAAAATCAATATTAAATTGAATTTCTCTCCAGAGTCTTGGTGTCTATAGTGCGAAGGGTACACCTGTTCCCATTCCGAACACAGCAGTTAAGCTTCGTAACGTCGATGGTACTTCGTGGCTTCACGTGGGAGAGTAGATAGGTGCCAAGACCTTGGAGAGAAATTCTCAAAAAACAAAAATAAGCAAGAGGGATTCGTTTTCACTTGCTTATTTTTCTCATTGTACCTGATCAGTTAGTAATTCCACTTTTGCCCGCGTAGCTCAGTGGAAGAGCAGCGCCCTTCTAAGGCGAAGGTCACAGGTTCGACCCCTGTCGCGGGTACCACCATCTGGATCATTAGCTCAGTTGGTTAGAGCGCTTGGTCGACATCCAAGAGGTCGCTCGTTCGAATCGAGTATGATCCACCACAAAAATCCTTGGACGATTAGCTCAGTTGGTTAGAGCATCTGTTTTACACGCAGAGGGTCATAGGTTCGAATCCTATATCGTCCACCATAAAAAATCAAAAATTCCTCCACGAAAGTAGAGGAATTTTTTAATATTTTTTGTTAATCTAATTTTGGTACTTGGGGTTTTGCTTCATTTTCTTCTTTCTTTGAGATTGTATTTGTTATATTGGTAGCCTTTACTCTAGTAAGAAGAATATTTGCAGCATTATAAGAGTTGATTCAATCTTTATTTTCTACAATTTTATTGATCTACTCTAGATTTTTTTTCCTTTTTTTTCTCAATTTTTGTGCAATCAAATCAGTCATATTGTTTCATATTTCGGAGTTTGGATTCCCCAACTCCTTTTTATCAATATTTGGATTCTCTTTAAACATTTCTTTATACAGCGGATTCTCTTTATCAATAGCTCCTTTTGCATCATGACTATCTGATGTATCTTTACTTATGTGATCAATATTATCGAACACAGAAGTTCTAGCGAGTCACATAATTATAAAACTTAAAGATTAAAATGACTTTTTCAGACTATCATACTCTCTCTCTTGTCAAATTTCTGTTCGCTTTTTTCTGCTTTTTTCTTATACTCCCATAAAAATCCTACCATATAAGCTTGAATATCCTTATGCGCATCCTCAAATACGCGATCAAAAATATCATCCGTAATCCATTTCTTTCTCTTTCATCAGTTTTTGTAATCTGACTTCTGATCTTTTTTGTAAATATTCTTCTTCTCGTACTTTTTGCTTCGAATCGTTTTATTGACTCAGTCAATGATCGTATTTCTTTCACTATTAATTTTCAGAGTGGGTATACTATCGATGATGATCGGACACATGGTCTCACGGATCGGCTAAGACAGAGTTTTTCTGGTATTATGATTTCTTCTATTTCAAAAGATCAAGCCTTTGAGCTCCTACGTACTCGAAACCCAGATCTTGCGAGTCTTATAGAAAATACAGGAGAAAACCCCCTTCCAGAATCTCTTCGTATAGATAATATTCCAAGAGATCAATACAGAGAATTTAATCAAATTATCGGCGAATCTCGCGATATGATTCACTATGATAAGGATGCAATGGAGAGAAAGCTTCTGGATTATACAGGTCAATTTGATCGTATCTCGCAAATCGTGAAACTCCTATCAGTTTTGGAATATTGAGTCTATACACTGCTTGGTCTGTTTGTTTTTACGGTCACGGTCATTATTTATAGCGTGATCTCTAACTCTATTTCCTTTCAAAGACAAGAAATAGAAATTATTGAGCTTGTAGGTGGAAAAAAGTCATTCATTTATGGCCCATTTCTTTTTCAGGGTGCCATTTATGGACTCTTGGCAACCTGAGTGATCGGTTTGATTATCTTTTTTCTACAGACTTCTTTCGTGACACAATTATTAATGGATCCAATCCAAGAAATGATTCAGAGTGCTACCAAAAATTTCAGGTTTCTGTTTCTTCTTGAAGTATGTATTTTTACTTTTCTCGGTGTAGTTGCCTCACTTATTGCCCTGAAGCGCTATATTCGTATATAGTTTTTCTTTATATAATATTTTCATTTTACAAGGATTTGCATTTTCTTATCTTTTCTTAAAAAAATATTTGCATTTTTCTAAAACGTATATATACTCCGCTCGCATTTTGATATAGATTTTGTATACAAAACCTATTCGAATGTCACCAATTGTATTTGGTGCTGTAGCTCAGTTGGTTAGAGCGCTGCCCTGTCACGGCAGAGGTCGCGAGTTCGAGTCTCGTCAGCACCGCCATTTTCCCCCCTTCTGGGGCCTTAGCTCAGTTGGCTAGAGCGCCTGTTTTGCACGCAGGAGGTCAAGGGTTCGACTCCCTTAGGCTCCACCATATTTGTTCTCAAGTTTATAAGGTTTTTTCAAGTTCGTATTACTACGAACTTCAGTTTCCTATAAGCCTTACAAACCTACAACTTTATAACCATCAAATTTTATGTGACTTCGAAATAAGCGCCCACACAATCTTGTATATTCTGTAAAAAGAAAAGGAGCCTATTCTGGACAAAAACTTCAGAATACAATCAAGCACTACAAGAAACTTCAAGCACGTATTGCGTTTGAAGGGGAAACTCTTTGGCTAACAAATGCTATGAGTATTGTTATGGCGAAATTCAAGAAGTATTCGATTAATCCTTCAAAAATTTAATTTTTCAGGAAGAGCAATACTCTCCCATAACCCTTATTTTTATGCCACGTCTTACTACCTACGCACACAAAAAGCTCAAAAAAGCTGTGACTCGAATCAATAAGAAAATGAAGAAAACCAAGAAATAAAAAACTTGCATTTTCCATCTTTTCTATAAACTACTTAAGCATTTATTATTCATTTTTTCCTTCCTATGGCTACATACGATCGTACAAAACCACATTTGAACATTGGTACTATTGGTCACGTTGACCACGGTAAAACTACCTCTACAGCTGCATTCTCTATCGTTCTTGCTAAGAAATACGGTGGTGAGGTTACTGCATTCGACAAGATCGATGCTGCTCCAGAAGAAAAGGCACGTGGTATTACTATTAATACGGCTCACGTTGAATATCAAACAGGAACTCGTCACTATGCTCACGTTGACTGTCCAGGTCATGCTGACTACGTAAAGAACATGATTACCGGTGCTGCTCAGATGGATGCTGCTATTCTCGTAGTTGCAGCAACTGACGGACCTATGGCACAAACTCGTGAACATATTCTTCTTGCACGTCAAGTAGGTGTTCCATTCATCGTTGTATGGATGAATAAATGTGATATGGTAGACGATGCAGAAATGCTTGATCTCGTAGAAATGGAAATTCGTGAACTTCTTTCAAAGTATGAATTCCCTGGTGATGATCTTCCAGTAATTCGTGGTTCAGGACTCGTGGCTCTCGAAAATCCAGATGATATGGATAAGCCTTACGGTGCTAAGGAGGTAATTGCCCTCTTCGAAGCTATTGAAGCATACGTTCCAGTTCCTGAGCGTGCTCTTGATAAGCCATTTATTATGCCAGTTGAGGATGTGTTCTCAATCAAAGGTCGTGGTACAGTAGTAACTGGTAAAATTGAACAGGGAGTGATTAAGGTTGGTGATGAAATTGAAATTCTTGGTATTCGTGATACTCGCAAGACGACTGTTACAGGTATTGAAATGTTTCATAAACTCCTTGACCAAGGTCAAGCTGGAGACAATGCTGGTCTCCTTCTCCGTGGTATTGAACGTACTGATGTTGAGCGTGGACAAGTTCTTGCGAAACCAGGTTCTATTAAACCTCATACTCAATTTGAGGCCGAAGTATATGTACTTACAAAAGATGAAGGAGGACGTCATACTCCATTCTTCCAGGGTTACAAGCCTCAATTCTATTTCCGAACAACGGACGTAACTGGTGCTATCGAACTTCCAGCAGGTGTAGAAATGGTTATGCCTGGTGATAATATCAAAATGACTATCACTCTTGGTGCCCCTATTGCTATGGATCAAGGTCTTCGATTCGCTATCCGTGAAGGTGGTCGTACTGTTGGTTCTGGTGTGGTTGCAAAGGTTATCGCCTAACTATAAAGTATTCGTGTAGTCTCCAGAAATAATTTCTGGAGACTCATGAGCATTTTAATTCTTCATTCCTTAAAATCCATGACTCCTAAAAAGATCGAAAAATCTACAAATAAGATTCGTATTACTGTAAAGGCATTTGAGCATAAGCTTGTTGATGAGGCAGTTTCTAAAATTATTACAACTGTACGTGATGGTGGCGCAGTAGTTGTTGGTCCAGTACCTCTTCCAACAAAAATTGAAAAAATTACTCTCAATCGTTCTACGTTCGTAAATAAGAATGCTCGTGAGCAGTTTGAGATTCGTCGTCACAAGCGTCTTATTGATGTCATGGAACCAACTCCAAAAATTCTTGAACTTCTTCAGGGGCTAAATATTCCAGCTGGAGTTGGAGTCGAGATTAAAGTTATGTAGTAAGTTTCTTATTTCTTTAAAAAGAAATTTCTATCCATCTGTCCAGCCTTATATACCTTTCAACTAAAATATTATGTCACGCGTTTGTCAGCTTACTGGAAAACATACTGGAGTCGGTAATAGTGTTTCACACTCATGTCGTCATACAAAAAGAAAATTTTATCCAAATCTTTTTTGGAGGAATATTAAAGATCCTTCAACTGGTCTTACAGTTCGTCTTCGTCTTTCTGCTAAGGCGATCAAAACTCTCAAGAAAAATGGAATTCTTTAAAATAAGAACTAAGCTTTGAGTTCTTAGAAAAATCTTTTTCATTTCGTGATTCTAAGTTCTCATGTATGAGTTCTTCCATCTGCCCGGGTGGTGGAATGGTAGACACGGAGGACTTAAAATCCTCTTCCTTCTGGAGTACGGGTTCGAGCCCCGTCCTGGGCACCATAAAAAACAATTCAAAAACTTATAATTAAACAATTAAAATTATGCTAAAGATTCGTCTTTCTCGCGTTGGTCGCAAGCACGTTGCCCTCTTCCGTGTCGTTCTTACTGAACATCGTCAAAGTGCGAAGCATGGTTTTATTAAGGTACTTGGTTCTTATGATCCACATACAAAAAACCTTGTTATGGATTTTGATACTGCTAATGAATATATTAAAAATGGTGCCCAGTATTCTGAAACACTTGCAAAGATTGTGGCTAAAAAGGCATAAGTTCTATTCCCTCATATATTTTTTTGAGGGAATTTTTACATATATTTTATATCCATGCTTTCCACAAAAAAGAACTCAATATTTTTATAGATATGTTCTGTTGTTATTTAGATATTTTAGATCAAAAATAAAGTTATTATAGACTCATTAAGGAAAAAGTTTTATACATATTAAAAATTATTTTTTATGACTGCAAAAGATTTTCTACAAAGTATTCTGGAATCCCTTGTAGAAAATAAGGCTGCCATCAATATACAGGAGAAATATGACGAACTCGGTACTCTCCTTTCTATAGAGGTGGATACTTCCGATATGGGTGCAATTATAGGAAAATCATGAAAAACCATTGATGCTCTTCGAACAGTGATTCGTGTTTTTGGTTCTAAAAGGGGAGAGAGAATAAATATAAGACTTATTGAAGACAGGCCAATCCAATAGTTGGCTTTTCTTCTTTTTTATCTAAAAATTATTTTACTTTCGTGTTCTTTTTTATATGATCATATAAATAATATCCCTTATGAATCCAATAGAATCCTACTCCTTGAATGATGTACTCAGTATTGCTGTCGGTCTTGTTGTTTTATTCTCTGCCGTTATTGCTGTTTTGTATTGTATATGGGGGGGGCTTCTGCTTATTATGTCTGGCGGAAATGAGGAGAAAATTAAACCAGCAGTGAATCATATACGACATGCAGTGATTGGTTTAGTGGCTATTATGGTAATGATTTTTATTATTCCAAAGGTGTTGAATTATTTTCAACTTCCTTTTGCAAGTGAGTTAGAAGCGAAACATATTTTTCAAACCCTTGGTCACCTTTCTGATCGTGTGTTTGGTGGTTCCATATCACCTCCTGCTGGCCTTCCTTCTAATAATGACTCAGTAATTGGTGATGATTTTTCCAATCTTTAAAAATTTTTATATGGATTTTGCTTTTTCTATTCCTACAGCTCATGCTGATTATACTCTTGCGAATGTGCCAGATTCATATAGTGCTGGTAATATGATTACTACTTGAGTGGCTATTGTTGTACTCGTAGCTGTACTGTGTGCTGTTTTATTTATCGTTTGGTGAGGAGTGATGTTAATACTATCATGAGGAAAAGATGAAAAAGTGAAACCTGCTATCAATAGTATTCGTTATTCAGTTATTGGACTCATCGTTATTGTTATCGCCCTTTTTATTGCCCCAAAGATTGTTGAATTTATGGGTCTTGGAAATCTTAATCAATACTTGTCTCCGGATGTTATTTTTACATCTATTAAAAACATAGCGAATAGTATTTTTAATGGAAATAGCGTTTCAGATTTTAGTTCCGGTTCAGGAGTAACCCCAAACTCTATTAATGCCGATTTTTCTGATTTGTAAGCCAAAAAATCGATTGCTTTTTCCCTTCTTTTTTATATACTGGGAGGGTCTTTTTTAATACAAAAAGCGAGAATTTATTTTTCCAATTACTCTTTCTCCTATGTCTGAAAATCCAGAACTTCCAGAAATGGAAAATACCTCAGAAGAAATAATTAATACGCCCACTCTTCCTACCTTGATGCAGGGTATGAATTATGAAGGTGACAGTAATCGAAGTATCGTAGTAGAAATGGAAACTTGTTATTTGGATTATGCGATGAGCGTGATTGTTTCACGTGCCCTTCCAGATATTCGTGATGGTATGAAACCAGTACATAGACGTATTCTCTATGCTATGCATGAAGGTTGAGTACGTGCGACGGGTAAACATCGAAAATCGGCTCGTGTTGTCGGTGATGTTCTCGGTAAATATCATCCACATGGAGATAGTTCTGTATATGAAGCAATGGTACGTATGGCTCAGGATTTTTCACTTCGATATCCTCTTGTGGATGGTCAGGGGAATTTCGGTTCTATGGATTGAGATAATGCTGCCGCTATGCGTTATACGGAAGTAAAAATGGCAAAACTTGGAGAACTTATGCTTTCTGATATTGATAAGGAAACAGTTGATTGGAGGGATAACTACGATGCTTCTACAAAAGAACCAAGTGTTCTTCCAACTCGAATCCCAACACTTCTTCTTAATGGGGTTATGGGAATTGCTGTAGGAATGGCAACCAATATTCCTCCACATAATCTTCGTGAGCTTGTAGATGCACTTATTTACATATTGAAACACGAACAAAAAGATGCTGTCACAATCGAAGATCTTATGCAGTTTGTTCATGGACCGGATTTCCCAACAGGAGGTATTATCTATAATAAAAGAGATATTCAGACTGCGTATGCTACTGGACGAGGCTCTGTTGTTATGCGAGGGAGGGCAGATATCGAAGAAATGAAAAATGGTCGTCAGGCGATTATTATATCTGAGGTTCCATATCAGATGAATAAAAAAGATTTTGTAGAGAAAGTTGCAGATCTTGTTTTAGATAAGGTTATTCTTGGTATTGCGGAAATTCGCGATGAATCAAATAAAGATGGTGTTCGTGTGGTGATCGAACTAAAGCGAGATGCATTTCCGAAAAAGATATTAAATCAACTTTATAAACTCACCACTCTTCAGACGAGTTTTTCATTTAATATGATTGCTCTGACGGGAAGGGGTCTTCAGCCAAAACTTTTCAATCTTCGTGAAATGCTCCTTGAGTTTATTACTCATCGAGAGGAAATTATTATGAGACGTACTCGTTACGATCTTGCTGTTGCTGAGGCTCGTGCTCATATTCTCGAAGGACTCAAAATTGCTCTTGATAATATCGATGCAGTTATTCAAACAATTAAAGCATCAAAAACCCGAGAAGAGGCTCATTCATCTCTGATGGAAAGATTTTCACTTTCTGAAAAACAGTCGACAGCTATTTTGGAAATGCAACTTCAAAAACTAGCAGGTTTGGAAAGGAAAAAAATCGAAGATGAACTTTCTGAAAAACATGCACTTATACTGGATTTGAAAGATATTCTTTCTAATCCTGTTCGTGTAAATCAGATTATTATTGATGAACTTACGGAATTGAGTGATAAATATGGAGATGTGAGAAGAACTGAGGTGCATATTGGAGCTATCTGAGAATTTAATCCAACAGATACTATTCCAAATGAGGATGTGGTAGTAACATTCTCTCGAAATGGTTATATCAAACGTGTGAAGGCTTCAGCATTTCGTGCACAACGTCGTGGCGGAAAGGGAATTACTACAGCAGTAAAAGATGAAGATGAAATTGCAAGTATTCTTTCAACGAAAAATCATAACATCCTTCTGTTTTTTACAAACACGGGTCGAGTATTTCGCATACCAGCCTATGAAATACCAGAAATGCAAAGAACCGCAAAAGGACAACCAATTGTTCAGTCTCTTGCACTTGCAAAGGATGAAAGTGTTTCTGCAATCATCGATCTCACTGGAACGACTGGTAACCATCTTTTTCTGATTTCAGCACTTGGTGTTGTAAAGCGTATTGATATGAGTGAGATTGCAAATATCCGTGCGAGCGGTCTTATTGTTATGAAGCCACATGACGGAGACTCTCTTAGATGGGTAAGGGTTACTGATGGAACTGATAATATTCTCATGGTTTCTCGTGGTGGAAAGGCAATACAATTTGCAGAAACAGATGTTCGCGTAATGGGTCGAGCAGCCGCAGGGGTTCGGGGTATGAAAGTTGCTCAAGGAGATTCCCTCATAGAATGATGTGTTGCTGGTAAGGACGCAAAATACGTCTTTACAGTCGGTGAGAATGGTATGGGAAAAATTTCTGCTCTTGAGGATTATCGTGAACAGGGACGTGGTGGTTCTGGCGTTAAGGTGGGTGCAACTACTGAAAAGACATGACAGATTATCGGAGCTTTTACTTTGGATGAAGAACAAAAACAAAGTGCTTCAGTGATCCTTATATCTAAAGATGGACAAACTGTTCGTGTTCCTCTTGCAGATATTCGCATTACATGAAGAACTACACAATGAGTGATTTTAGCGAAACTCAAAAATCCAAAAGATGCCTTTACAAGTGCAACAGTAGTAAATACCGCTGATATTGATGAAGCAGATGAAACTCCTGTGAGTGAAGTAATTGATGAGTAATCAAGTTTCTCACTAGAAATAAATTTTACTTATAAAAAATGGAAGCAAGATATACTTGTTTCCATTTTTTTATTTCCTCGGTTTGATTGAAAATAATGGAGTTCTATTTTTTTCGTTGGATTGAGTTTTATATTCTCGTATTTTCATTGCAAATCTCTTTAAAAAACATAGAATATTTACTCGAGTTTTTTCAGTTTGTGATATTTTTTTCTTATGCGATTTATAATTCTTTCCCTCATTCTTCTATCTCCTCTTTCAGTTTTTGGTGATCAGATTTTTCGAGATGCAACTTATTATTCAGATAATTTCGAGTGAGGCTTTACTTCAAATGGAGATGTTTTTTCTCAATCCCATTTTTCTGCTGCTCTCTGTTGAACTGATTTGGGGCAATATCTTTATGTACATACATCATCTACCGGTGTAGTAGTTCGAGCAAATGATCGTCCAAATTGTAAAAAGTATCCAAACTTGATTGATCTTTCACAATCAGCCTTCCAGTTATTCTCACCGGTTGCATCTGGAAAAATTCCAAATATTGCTGTAGATATTCTTGCTCCTGTTTGAAATGATAATCAGATGAAGTGATTTATTCCCACTTCATCCTTTTCGAGCCTATGAGTCCTACTTGATTCACCTGTTCCAAATATATTTTTTTCAGGAGATGGAATTGAAATATCAGGAAGGGTAGTGAATAATGAGAAGTATGCACTCTTATATATGAAAAATAAAAATACTGGAGAGACTTTTGATTCTCTCATCCGTGTTGATTCTGTTGGAAAATTTATGATTCGTTTCGCTCTTCCGAAAAATCCTGGGAATTATATCTTTATACTTGCATGAGGACAGAGTTTTCAAACAGATCGTTTTACAGAAGTAACTCTTTTAGATAGAAATTTGTTTCAATACCCAACGAATATTCCAACTCTTTCAGGATCATCGTGGAACCCAAAGATAGAATCCAGAAATAAACTTACCACCATTGGATTACCTCAGAAGACATGGGCCGAGATTACTCTTACCCAAGAGAAAAAAGTATATAAAACAAGTGGAACGGCACTTATTTTGAATCCAGACAAATTTCTCCCTGGAACTGCAAATGTGCAAATTCATGGATACACTCTCTCTACTCCCTCTTCACTTGATCGCTCGTTGAAAATACCTTCCTTTTTCTCTGGTAGTGTCTTTCTTGATTATATAAGTGAATCTATCGGTTCCGAGAAAATTACTCTTTTAAATACTTGAAAAAATACACTCATTCGATGAAAAATCCCATCTAATGTAAAAATTCGCGATAGTTATTTTCTGACACTACCAAGTGGTGAGGTTCATGAATTTCCTTTTCCGTCCTGACTGATATGAGAAGATGGTTTCCTAAAGCCAAATATAAAAATTACACTTCCTCTTAATTTATCATCAATTGGTACATATCGTTTGGAGTTTGTTCAGTCGGATGGTCTTGCTTATATAAATATCCCTATCACTCGTTGAATGGTTTGGAATATTCTTTCCCCAAATCTTCCTATAAAAAAAAGGAACCTTTCTTCTGCTACTTTTTTCTCATCACAAATCAACATTATCCGAGCATCTCTCTGAAAAAATCTTCTTCTCCTCGATGATGAACTTTCTTCCCTTGCACAATGAAAGGTAAATGATATGCTTGATAAGGGATATGTGTGACATATATCACCAGATGGACTCGATATTCTTGAATTTTCTAAGAAGAAAGGATTTATTTTTTCTGGTGCTATTGGAGAGAATATTGCATCTTGAAATGTTTCTGATCCCTTTTTACAAAAGGGGCTTGAAGACAGTGGAAGTCATCGTATGAATATGCTTCGTTCAGAATGGAAGAAAATATGAATTGGTTATGCCATAAAAAATGGGCAAACCTATGTAGTTCAAATTTTTGGAGAATAATTTGTCACCAAATTTTCCAAGTTCCGTCTTGATTAAGTGCTTCTATTTCTTTTCTTTTTATGTATGAAGTCTCGAATCTTTTTTCTTCTCTCTGTTTTTTTCCTTTCAGGATCCTTTGTTTCTGTATCAGCAAATTCTTTTTCACTCGAAAATTTTGAGAGTTGTACTGATGTGCAGGGTTCCCTCAGAAGGATTCTTCTCCAATATTCTGATCAATACACACTTGCATACCCATGATATCACTTGATGGATAAGTGAATAATAGCGCCAAGTTCCGTTGGTTCTCTTGAAAATAAAGCTATATCAGCAGTATCCCCAACTTCTCCTATTTCTACTACAAATACCCAAGTTGCGTGAGTGGATGAGGGGGATAGAGTTAAAACCGATGGAAAATATATATATACCCTCCGAAATAATTCTGAAACGATCGAGGTAGTTGATGTAAATACTCTTAAGAATACTTCTACTATATCTATTGCAAAAAATAGCAATATTTCAGAGATGTATCTTTCGGCAGGAAAGTTGATTGTTTTAGGAAGTAAATATTCTTATGCTGACTCTTATACGGCTATGCGTTGGTATAATCCAGATAATAAAACAATCGTGTTTGTCTATGATGTATCTCATCCAGAAAAACCTGTTTTACAACGTTCCGTAGAAATTGATGGTTCTTATAAAGACTCTCGTCTTGTGGGGGATACTCTCTATTTTTTAGCGCAGTCAGACCTGAGAATAGCACCATACTATATGAATTTGTATACAAAGTCTCTCGATATGAATACAGATATTCTTCCAGCATTTGATAAGAATTTTTCTCTTAATAATATAGTTCCTCAGATTCGAGAGAGTGTTCAAAATCCAAGAAATACCCAAAAGTATATAACTTCTGTCCGAAGTGGCGTGTCTCGATGTCAGGATCTCTCTTTTATTCTCCCAGATGAGA
Organism: Candidatus Altimarinota bacterium; assembly: GCA_017993345.1. Classification (GTDB taxonomy): domain Bacteria; phylum Patescibacteriota; class Gracilibacteria; order BD1-5; family UBA2023; genus CANBWW01. The sequence continues at coordinate 12,552 of JAGOMW010000012.1, forward strand.
AAGTTATGAAGAACCTAAAAATAAATCCTGTATTTACAACCATTGCTTCACTCAAAATCAGTTCCTTAAATACAAAAGTACAAACATCTCTTATTTTTGGTGACGTAAGTCAGATACATATGAGTGAGAAAAACCTCTATCTTGTTTCTGATATCTATAAAAATTCTCCTTCTTCAAAATGCCCACCAAATGCAAAATGTATAGCTCCTATGTACTATAATAATTCATCAACACTTATCCATAGATTTGCACTCGTCTCTGGAAAGGTGCAATATAAAAATACTACTGAGGTTTCTGGAACTCCACTCAATCAGTATTCTATGGACGAAGACCTATCTTGAAATTTTAGAATTGTTACCCAGAATTCCCGTTGGTCAAATACTCAAAATACTTCTTCCACTTCTGTTTTTATTGTTGATCCACTTGGGAAAAAAATTGGTTCACTCACTGGTATTGCTGAGTGAGAAAATTTTCAGTCGAGTCGTTTTATAGCGAATCGTCTCTATCTTGTCACTTTTGAGCAGATAGATCCACTTTTTGTAATCGATCTCTCAAACTCCAAGCCAACTATTCTTGGTGAACTCAAGATGCCAGGATATTCCACATATCTTCATCCATATGATAATAATAGACTCATTGGTATCGGTTATGATACGGTAACAAATACTCATGGATGAATCCAAAATGGATGACTCAAGATTGATCTCTACAATGTAGCAGATGTAAAAAATCCAAAAAAAGAGGCTTCCCTGACGATGGGTGATGCTGGATCTTCTTCTGAAGTATTGAATAATCCTCGAGCATTCACTTGGTATAAAGAAAAAAATCTTCTCCTTCTTCCAACAACTCTCATGACAAGTGCAAAAGACCCAAATGATACATATCGGTCGAGTAAGGCATTTCAGTGAGTAGCAGGGGTATCAATACTTCCAAATTCAATTGTAGAGAAATTTCGTGTTACACATCTTCCTGATGTCTCTACTCTTTCTGATGCTTGGAAAAAAGACTGTACTCAGTATAAAGGAACTTCGACTAATAGTTGTGTAAAGCTCCTCGATGGTTCTAATTATTGTCCACCATCTCCAGTATATGTTCCACCATATTGTTATGCTGACGCTACGGTCGATACGTATTTTGCAAATAATCTTTGGAATTATCAAAATGATTTTATCAACCGATCTGTCTATATTGGTGAAAAATTTTATACGATAGCTGAAGGAGGGGTGAAATCGTGGGATTTCTCAAATACTACTATTCCGACAGCTTCCCTCAGTTTTCCAATTCCAAAAGAAAAAATTTATCCACCGATGATTGCTTACTAATATTGATAAAAAACTTTCCGAATGTTTCGGAAAGTTTTTTTGACTTTCACTTATTTTTCGATACGATTACTTTTATAAAAGCGATCGAGTGGCCAACATCCACGATGCTCATGGAAGAACGGTGAAAACTTATTAGAACCATGCGGAGTTGATAAACTTCGTTAAAAAAATAAAATCAAGTACAGCCTCGGTGGCACCTTTCGATATTATCGAACCGAAGCACATAGAATTTTTTTATTTCTGTGTGCTTTTTATTTTTTATTTTTTATTCTATATGCACCGAACACATACTGCTGGCGAACTGGATGCTTC
>JAGOMW010000013.1 GCA_017993345.1 Candidatus Altimarinota bacterium
GAGCTTTTTCCCACTCATACCGATTGGATTTTTTATTCCACTTTCGAGATCGAGAGAAAAACTTTCAGGAATCACCTTGAGAACAGTTCTATTGGTCATATCGATTCCATTTTGACTCATATCGAGGGCTCGGTTGATATCCTCTTCGCTGACTTCGAGTCCAGCAACTGCTACGATACCAGATCTTCGGGCAATATCTATATGTATTCCAGAAACACCCAGACAGATATGAGAAACTTGGTCTCCAGTCATTTTTTCAGCATCCCCAAGAGCAACATCGAGATTGGCCTTAAATTCATCCATATCAAGAATGTTTCCTTTTCGTATTCCACGAGACTCAGAAATGCCAATTCCGAGGATACGAAGTTTTTTATTATCGTCCCACTGACCGATAACGGCTTTGATTTTTGCGCTTCCTATATCTATGGCGACGAGTTGTTCTCCAGATACCATATATTGTATGAAAAATTAGATGTATAAAATGTTTGTACTTGTAAGTTCCTTACTGGATCAGAATATATGTATTTGTATCGAAATTTGATAGGCACATTATATCGTGACCACTTATTTTTACAATGCCAATCTTCTTCCTCTCGTATACGTTTTTTGAACTCATATCGATTTGAAAAAAATAGATTTTCCCATACACTTGCGAATATACTTAGGTGCAAAACTTTTTCTCTGGAAATAAACGGAGCGATAAGTTGCAAATTCTTTCATTTTTAGAGTTCAATTAATTTATAAAACTTATTCTACATGAACTTTTTCAACTATATTTTGTGTATTATAAGTATATTTGTTCCCGTTTGAATTCTTCTATTATCGATGTTAGTAGCAATTGGTTTACGTTGATCGCCTTTTACTGATATGACGATTATTTGATGGATAATTTTTGTGGTTCTTCCTCTTATTTGTATAAGTATTCAGTGTATATATTTTAAAAAAAAGATATTGAGATGATTGTTGTACATCAGTATTCCTGTAAATATATGTATAGTGGCACTTATGATATGGTCAATTATCCAAGATATTCAGTCGTCTCATAATCATGAAAAAATGAGGTTCTGATCATGTTATGCAGAGTCGGTGAAAGCATTTACTGAATCAAAAGGTCTTACTGTTATGAAGGATTTAGATACCACTGATGTAGACAAGATAATCTGATTATGGATCAATCATGATGGGGATAATGTTTGTTCTGATGGCTATATGGGCTGTAATCTTTGAATACGAACAAACTCTTGATTATATCAAATGTCAATACAAAAAATTGGATTAAAGAAATACATATATAACAAATATTCTCCTTATATTGATGCTGGTAATTGATTTGGGAAGAAGAACGACATATGATTGATAATTCAAAATCGAGAGTATGTTAACTTTGGTCGTGATGATACTGTTTGATCGATAAGTAAAACGTGAAAGTATATTGTATTTGCAAGTATGAATGATAAAGGTGAGGTGTCTGAGGCAGAGGTTATAGATGAAGATATTATACCTAATTATGAATACATAATACGAGTATATATCACTTCTGGCTGATTGATCCCAGTACAGGTTGGTTCTAGTGGCAATGAATTGAAATGCTATAAGCTTTATACTCGATAATCCATAGGATCAAAATATAACACTCTAAAAGCTCATTTTTAAGTGTATCTTCAGTTTTTCTCCTTTCTAAGGAGAATTTGTAAAAATCGATATTTTCTATACACTTCTGAGAAAAATTATGATCAAAACCTACCACATAAAAACTTTTGGCTGTCAGATGAACTATGCAGACTCGGAGAAGATCGATATGATTCTCAGATCCGCTGGTTTTCGTAAGGTGCTCGATCCAGTAAAGGCAGATATAATCATCTTGAATACGTGTTCCGTTCGGCAAAAATGAGAAGATCGAGTATTCTGATTTATGAAAGAAATATCGAGGTATCATAAAACGAATATGACCGAAAAAGTTCCCCTTTTTGGAATCACTGGATGTATGGTTCGAAAGTCAGGATTCGCAAAACGATATCTAAAAACGGAAGAGGGTGATATGAAAGATCCTCTCTATAAAAGGAAAAATGCTGAAAAGATTACTCTTCTTGAGTCTGCGGATTCACTTGCAAATTATGATGATGAACTTTTTCTACGTTCCCCATTGATTGATTTTACCTTTCGTATTGAAGAAGTTTCGTATCTTACCAAGATCCTTTCTCTTATAATCGGTGAAGATATAGGAAATGATGCAAAGTTTAACGAATATCTTGCTGTGAAGCAACTTCAGGAAAATCCAGCAAGTGCAAACGTAATCATCCAAACAGGGTGTGATAATTTCTGTTCATTTTGTATTGTTCCTCATACACGCTGAAGAGAGATTTCCCGTTCTCAAGATGAGATTGTTTCGGAGATTGTGAGTGTCGTTAACTCAGGAACGCGTGAAGTGACTCTTCTCGGGCAAAATGTAAACAGTTATGGAAAAGAAACGCGTGCAAAGCTCTGGAATCCAGAAGAACTCACTTGGAAAAATAAGGATGTTAAAACTCCTTTTCGAGAACTGCTTGAGTTGATAAATGCTATTTCTGGACTGGATCGCATCCGATTTACTTCATCGAATCCACACGATATGACTCGTGATATTCTCGATGCGCATTTTGAACTTTCGAAGATGTGCCCCTATCTCCACTTTGCTCTTCAGTCAGGTTCTGATACGATGCTAAAAAAAATGAATCGAAAACATACATACAATGACTTCAAATCTCAAGTAGAATATCTCCGATCTCGGGATCCACTTTTCTCTATTTCAACGGATATCATTGTCTGATTTCCATGAGAAACAGAAGAGCAATTCCAAGAAACGGTTCAGGCGATGAAAGAATGCCAATTTGATTTTGCATTTATCGCACGCTATAGTTCTCGCTCTGGAACAACAGCAACGAGGATCTATGAGGACGATATATCTTCTGAAGAGAAGGCAAGAAGATGGACTATTCTGAACGATATCCTCAGGGAAACCGTGAAACATAGAAATCTCCTTATGGTTGGAAGGGAAGAGAAGATTCTGATTTCTGGAGCCTGAAAAGATGAGACTCTTGTCGGTCGGACGAGAAACTGGAAAGAGGTTTATATTCCTTTTTCTGAATATGTGAAGGTAGGGGATATTGTGAATGTACAGATCATGGAAGCGGATGGATGGATACTAAAGGGGAAAATATAAAAAATCGGAAACAATATGTTTCCGATTTTTTCTGAATCAAAAGATATATCTATGCAAATTCTTTTAAGAGTTTTTCTCCTGATTTTTTGGATACAATCTCGTGTTCTATAAGTTCACTGATTTCATTGGATTGCTGTTCAAGAATTGTGTGATGAATAATTTTTGCCTCTAGATTGGTTATATGAGGGTGCTCTTTTCTTATTTCTTCCTGATTTTTTTGTGAATTCTTCAGAAGGTTCATATAGAGTTCTTTTATTTTTGAGAGGGAAGGATGAGAATATATAATTTTGATATCTTCAAATCCTTGAAGCTCTTTTATTACTTTTTCTAGAAGAATCACACGGGTTCGATACTTCAGATATTGTTGTTCATATTTTTTATATCGAGAGGATTCGAAGTGGGCTATCCATTTTTCCATCATTCGTAAGCTCCATGGATACGCAGTAGCTTTTTCGATTTCATCTTTGAGTTGTGTTTTTCCACTTTCAATACGGTCGATCTGTCCCTCAATTTTTTCCAATTGATATCGAAAAAGCACCTCATCTATTTCGCTGTGTGAGAATAACTCTATAAGCATTGCTCTTTCAGAATGAAGTGCATAGAGGCTTACAACACGCTCAAGTAGGTCATCTGCATTTTTTGGATGATCGTGTATATACTTTTCTAACTCCTTATTTGCTTCATAAATAGCCTTTTTATATCGATTTTCCAACTCTTGTCGTTGTGTAGGATGAAAATATCCTTTTTCTCCTATTTTTCCTATACGAGCAACGACTCAAAGGAGAAAGAGGATTTTAGATTCTATATAACTGAGTTCATCTATTTCATTTGGATGATCGATCTTCATTTTTCGGATCATCGGAGTGATTGTGGTCGCTTTTATAAAAGTGGTGAATAAAATACTTCCAACGGTGATTGCCAGGATGAAGGATTGTACTGAAATCTCACCATCTTGCCAAGGCATCATCAGTGATGTTGGTATCAGGAGTGCCATAACAATCGCAAGTGATCAGCGTAGACTTCACCATGAGAGGAGATGCATCCAGTTCATCGGTATAGGATCTTCTTTTTTTGAAATATTCCACGGCATAATAATACCATAAACTGAAATTGCACGTGCAAACATCGTTACTCAAATGGCTATCAAAATTGGAAGAATCATGGTAGTCCATGAAATCGGAAGTGAAACAATGAGGACTCCAACGAGAAGAAATACAATAGAATTAGATACAAATGCAAAAAATTCCCAGTGTTCCCCCATGGTGTGTCTGGTTTCATGAGACATCTTATATTTCCCATAGTTTCCTACAACAATAGCCGCAATAGTGGTGGCAATAACACCAGAAATAGGAAGAACAAAGTGATTCAAAACATCTGCTAAAAGAAATGTCATATGAGCAAGCGTCATCGTGAGAGTTAGTTCGAGGACTTTATTTTTTCCAAAATAATGAATACCCCGAGAAAAAACTACCCCGATTAACGCACCAAAAAGAATACCTACTCATACCATAGAAATGAATGATAGAACTCCAGTTATGACACGTAGATCGATATCAAGAATATGTCATAATCACTGCATTCAGTGGATAAATAAATTCGCATGTGAATGATCAAGTGCAAAGAATGAGAGAATTACGAGAAAAAGTGCGAGAGCAGTACCATCATTAAAGAGGCTTTCTCATTCAAAAATGAGTGTTAATCTTTTTGGTGCGCCCAGTTCTTTAAAGAGTGCAAGTACTGATACTGGATCAGTTGCAGAAATGAGTGAACCGAAGAGGAGTGCCACAAGAAAGGGTATGGGCATACCAAAAAATCCAAAGAGAAAATAGAGTCCTGTACCGATTATGAGTGCAGAAACAAAGAGTGAAACGACCGAAAGAAGACTGATAGATCAGAGATTATTCATCATATCTCTAAATCTTATGTTATAAGCACTTTCAAATAAAAGAATAGGAAGAAACACATATAAAAGAATCTCTGGCGTAAGGGTAAAATCATCAAGAAAGGCAAGTCATGGAATATGGGGGGCTATCTCTCCGATGAGTATACCTACTGCAACGAGCAAAACCGTATAGGGAAGTTTATAGCGTGATGCAATTGTAAATGAAACTCCAGCTATCAGAAGAAGAGAGAGGAATGACAGGGTTGTTGAAAGAAAAATAGGGAGGCTTGATTCCATATGTGAAAATTATGAAGCGTGGATTCTATTCGCTAAGTAAAAAAAATCAATTTTTCTCTATTTTTAATAACTTTTTGATTGATTATTTTTTTCTTACCTGTATATAGAATAAGCCCTTTTTTCTCACTATGCATATTTCTCTGATAGATGATGAAGTCATTTTGACACAAAAGATACAAAAAAAACTCTTAACGAAGGGTTATTGAGTGACAGTATTTTCTGGATATCAGGACTTTATATCTCGATGAAATCATTATTCTGATCTCTATATCATCGATATTTCCCTTGGAGATGGAAGTGGATTTGACATCATTCATTGGCTTAGAAAAAATAAAAAATCCATTGCACCAATACTCATTCTCTCTGGTCATGTAGACAGTACCAATATTATTTATTGATTAGAAATAGGTGCTGATGATTATGTGGTTAAACCATTTGTCCCAGATGTATTTCTTGCTCGTGTACAAGCACTCATGAGGCGTTCCCCCATTTTGAAGAAAAAACAAAAAGTTATTACCTATAAAGAAGTTCGATTTGATCTTGTAAAGAATGAGGTCCTTCTGAATGGTGATCTCCTTGATCTTACTCGACAAGAAAAAAGAATGCTTGAATTATTTCTTACCAATCTTGATTCTGTTTTAACTCGGGATGCCCTGATTGATCAAGTTTGGGCTGGTGTAAGTGCTTTAGACGTAAAGGATAATTCTATTAATGTGACTCTTTCCCGCCTAAAAAAGAAACTTTGAAACAGTTTTCATCCAACCACTCTCTACAACCAGTGATATATATTAAAATCCTAACCCACAAGATACTTACTCACTTTCATTTTTTATAGGTATAGTCATCCGAAAGATAGCTCATTCATTTTTCTTGTATTGATGAGCCTCTATTTTTCCATCGTGCATCTCTATGATCACCTTGCAAAGATAGAGTCCAAGCCCAAGTCCTGCAGTGCCGAGTCCACCTGTCCGGTACCTATCAAAAACTTCTTCCGGTTTTATTCCCACAAACCCACCTCCGTTATCTTTTATCTCAAGACAGAATTCATCCTTATTCTGCATCGCTCGAAAGGTAATTTTTGGGCTTCATATTTTCTGAAGCTGTTTTCTCGCATTTGATATAATATTATTGAGGATTTGTTGGAATTGTATGCGATCAATCCAAAGAAATCCTACGGTTTTTCATATATCAATTTCAAAAAGAATATCTGGATAGATTTTTTTATATATCTTTATTTCCTGTAAGAGAAAATCCTTCATATCTATTTGTTCTCGAAAAAGGGTAATAGACCGAGTATCATAGTATTCTACTGAAAAAAGTTTATTCATAAGATCCCCTATATTCAGGAGTTGTTCTTGTAAGATTTTAAGCTCTCGATTTATTTCTCTTGGAGAAATTTGATTATTTTGTATATCATCCACGATGCTGTCTGCCTGTAATATAGTACTTGCAATTGGTGTCTTTATCTCGTGCGAGATCATCCCTATAAATTCCTTTTGTTTATTTATAAGATCATTAAATTCTATCGTTTTTTCATCAACTTTTTTATCGAGATTGATGGAAAGGTCTTCAATCTTTTGATACATTTCTATCGATTGTATTCTGAGTCCCAGAAAAAATGCAAACTCTTTTAAGGTATAAATTTCACTTTCGGTATAAATTTCACCCAGAAGTTTATAGCCAAAAAAGAGAAATCATTTCGTTACTTCCGCATTATCATACAGAGGAAGAACGAGAAAAATATTTTTTGGTATTTCAGAAACTACTTTTTCCATTTCACATATATGTGTATAGTTTTCTATAAAAACGATATCATTCATAAAAATGGATTCACCATTTTTTTTATCAAAAAATCCCTCTAAAGCTGTGAGTTCCCCGTGAATATTATTTATATGAAGAGAGAGTTTTTTTGTTTTTAAAAGTGTTTTAAATTCGGTTTCTAAATATTGAGAAATGGTATCGATATCATATGTTGTTGCTAAATATCTTGTGATTTTTTGAATTGCTTCTTTGAGTTTGAGTGATTTTCTATTACCCAGAAAGAACGGGTGTAAAATTTTATAAAATCCATGGAAGAAAAATATACCCAGTAAGACTCCAATAATATTTTTCTGATCTCCCCATTTCCAATATTCGCTTTCTGCCGTATATATTGTTAGAAAATATTCTCCAGTAAAAACAAGAAGTATCGACAAAATGAACGTGAGTACTATAACAAATGATTGTCCAATGCCGTATCAAAGGGAAGTAAAATAATAACGATGAAAGGCATAATAATTGAATATTATATAGAATAGAAAGAGGAATATAATCTCTTTTTCGAATATCCATATTCCAAAGTATGGAAGAATTAGTTGAAGAATAATAAGGCTAAAAATCAATATAGATGTGGAGATAACGATTGCTTGTATACGAATTTTATTGAGTCATTTTTGTTTGAAAATTTGCTTTGTTGCATAGAAAACAAAACCAATAAGAAAAATAATATAGAGTCAAAGTGTTACGGTATAGTATGTTCCATATATTTCTCGATATACATTTTTTATACTATCATATTCAAGTCACTCTATCATCCAATTTGTAAACACATAGATGAATACTATCAGAGTGTATCCGAGGAAAATGAATAAACTCTTTTTTCAGAGAATTTTTTCTTTTGGATGATTAAAGTATTTTAAGAAAAAGAGGAGACTGTAGACGCACATAATTCATGATGCAAATGCTCATCTTGAGATATGGAGGAGGTATTCTTTGTTATCAAAGAGAAAAAAGAGAGAGTATAATCCGCACCATGATGATGCAAAAATACTAAAACAGTAAAAAAAGAAACCAGAAAGATTTTTATTTTTTAGAAATATCTTTCTTCCCATAAAAATACAGGTAACTATACAAAATAGATATATAAGGAAATAGCTGTTCATATTTTATAAGTTTGAAGTTCAAAAATAGTATATTTGTCCTCTTATTTTTTACTGATATTTTTAAAATATAAAAAAGTTTTTCCTTTCTGTTTTTGGATTTATTCTTCGATTTGATTTTTTTTAAAAAATCCCTAATCTCTCTCCACTTACTATAATTATTTATTCTATGGATTTCAAACAAGCACAGGATCTTATGAAGCTTCAACAACAAGCTCAAAAAATACAAGAAGAACTCTCAAATACTCATATCGAAGCAGAAGTGGATGGTGTTGTGGTTACGATCGACGGACAACTAAAAGTTGTTTCTACAGTGATCGAAGATACTTCTATTCTCGGTGATCAAAAGAAGTTAGAAAAAGCTATTACAGAAGCTGTTAATAAATGAATGAAAAAAGCTCAAGAAATAGCTGCTGATCGTATGAAGGGAGTTATGGGTCAGATGGGACTCAATCTTCCTTGAATGTAGAACCCTTCTTTTCTTTTTGTAACCAAAAAGAAACAAAAAGTTCTTCTTTTGTTCTCTCATTTCTGATTTTCTTGCATCTCGATTTCCTAAAGCCGAAAAACTCCTCGCTTCACCCGTCAAACAGTTTCGACTTTTGGACGGAAATTCTCGATGAGAAAATCTACAAATTCGATAAAGTAAAGAAGCAAATATTCTTATCTTAAGAACTAAATTCTAAATCCTAAAATCTCAGACATTATATGTCCAATCCAATCGTCAAACTTGAAACCAATCATGGTGATATCACTCTCGAACTCTTTCCAGAGGCAGCTCCTAAAACCGTCGAAAATTTTGTAGGACTTACTGCCAAGGGTTACTATGATGGAATTATTTTTCATCGAGTGATTCGTGACTTTATGATCCAATGAGGAGATCCAACTGGAACGGGTATGGGTGGAAAAAGTCTCTGGTTCAAGAATTTTGAGGACGAATTTCTCGATAAAACTCTCACTCATAAAAAATGAGTGATTTCTATGGCCAACGCAGGTCGAAATACCAATGGTTCTCAGTTTTTTATCGTTACCGCAGAAGATGCGAGTTTTCTCGATGGGAAGCATTCAATCTTCGGGCAGGTTATTTCGGGTCTCGATATCGTCGAGCAAATCGAACGACTTCCGACTGATCGAAATGATCGTCCACAGATGGAAGTGAAAATCGAAAAGGCAACCGTTATTTCTTAATTATTTCTGACTTTAATTTCATCGATAGAGTTATAAAAATATATGAAAAATCGAAAAAGAGGATTATTTCCTCTTTTTTAGTTTCGGTGATGGAATATGTTCGAGTGTTACATTCACAATTTCTGCGAGTTTTTCCTTTTTTTCAAGCCACTCACTATTCACTTGTGCAGTATTTCTACTTCCTTGATAGGCTCGTGTTTCTCTATCTTCGAACAGCTCGATCGTCTTAGGAGTGGTCTTAAAAAGGAGAATATTCCGTATTCTCCGAACATTTTTTTACAGAAATATCTTGAGTGAGTGAGATACAATCCAAAAAGAAGTCAATTGATTCTTTAGATGTAGACATTATTCTTCGCGCTATAATATACCTTCTTCCTCAGTTTCTTCCCCAACGATTCCATCGTGTTGAAGGTCTACCATTTCTTTATACTCTTTTGAGATTTCGTAGAGTTCTTTATGACTTCCAAATGCAATAATTTTTCAGCTTTCTAAAAGATATATAACATCTGCACCCATAATCGTCGAAAGTCTGTGTGCTATAATGATACTGGTTCGTCACTCCATAAGATGATCAAATGCCTCTTGTACCAGTTTTTCGGTTTTGGTATCCAGAGCACTTGTTGCTTCATCGAGAATGAGGATTTCTGGATCTGCGAGTATGGCTCTTGCGATAGATATACGTTGCTTTTCTCATCCTGAGAGCTTAAGTCATCGTTCTCAGACTTCTGTTTCCCATTTTTCAGGAAGGGAGTTTATAAAGTCATATATATTTGCTTTTTTACAAGCTCTTACTAGGTCATCTTCCGTAATATTATCTCTTACGTATTCCAGATTGTGTCGAATAGTTTCATTGAAAAGGGTGGTATCCTGAAAAACAGCTGCAAACTTCTGACGATAACTTTCAAGTGTAAAATCATATATATCCGTTTTATCGATAGCGATCATTCCTTCTTTTGGTTCATAGAAACGCATCAGGAGTTGGATAATTGTTGATTTTCCGCTTCCTGTATGTCCGACGAGAGCGATTCTCTGTCATTTTTGAATTTCGAAGTTGATATTTGAGAGTATTTCTCTCTCGCTTCCTGGATAAGAAAAGAAAAGATTTTTAAAACTGATACTTTTATCAATCCGATCCAAAACTTTTTTTCCAGTATCTTTTTCATTATCCATATCAAAAAGGAGTTGTACTTTTTCATAGTGAGCAATATTCATCATCATACTTTGATATGCTTCAAAAATCGAAAATATTGGCCCATAGATACGATCTGCAAAAGCAACAAAGAAGAGAAGTGTTCCGAGAGAGATAGATCCGTGATAGATTTGAATAATTCCGAATGAAAGTATAAATACCTTTGCAATGAAGACAAATGCTTGTCCAAAAGAATTAAAACCGATCCAGAGCTTTCGGATCTTATTTTGTTCATTTCCGGCTTTTTTGAGGCGATCTCAGAGAATATCGAGTTCTTGATTTTGTCTATCAAAAATTCTCATAATATTCAGATTCGTAAAACTATCTGATATACGACCGAAGACTTTATCCCAGTATTTATTTGCAGCACGCTGGCTTTTGTGAGCTCTGGTTCCTATATAGACGATTCCACCGATACTAAGAGGAAGTAGGATTAGGCTCACGAGTGTCATCATTGGACTGATCCATATACCCATGATAATTAAACAAATCGCGATAATAATTTGTGGAATTACTTTCAACAGAAGATTGTCTCCAGCTTGCCAGACAGCTTCTGCTCATCGATCGATGATTTTTTGCTTCTCCCCGTGTTGTACTCCTATGTGATAGTTGATTGGAAGATACAGCATTTTTTTCATGGAACTCATCAGGAAATTGGCCCAGTCAGTGTGCTGATAATTTAGTAGTGTAAGTGCAAATATATAGCGTACGATCATCGAGAACACAGATAATATGATCCATCATCCGATAATATATATAAGTGTTTTTGGGATATTCGACGTAGGACTGGTGAGTTCTCATTGGAGCATATCCATGAGTACTTTATAGAAATATGGTTCACTTACGACCGTTGCTATATAGAGAAACATAAAAAATCAGATCCGAAATTTATGTTTCTTTATTTCATGGAGATGTGAAAATATGGACTTAAGAATTTTGAATTTATCGAGTTTTTTCTCATTTTCAGCTTTTTGCATCGGAAAAATAGTTATATATTATTTTAGAAAGTTCTGATATATTTTTTTGCTCAAGGACAATATCATTTTTTTTCTCATATTCGAGAGCGTTGTAGTATTGATGATTTGAGGCTGCATGTGGCAGTGGAACAATAATTTTTCTCACTCAAAAAGTATCTATTTCGGCAAGGGTTGTAGCACTTCCTCTGGTAATGGAAATATCTGTTTTTTTCAGGAGTGAGGCTATATTTTCTTGTTCTATCCATTCTACGGCTTGCATATTTGATATATGACTCAGTGATAGTTGCATATCTGAATTCAGTTTCCCAAGGGCGATAATCCATTCATAATCCTCTACGGCTTGAAATTGTTTTCATATAGCTTCAAATATACTCTTTGCCCCTTGACTCCCACAAATAACAAGAATATGGGGGAGTTCCGTTTTCCAGGTGAGTCCAAAATGAGCATTTTTGAGATTATTTTTATCAAAAATCGGATGTATGATTTGTCATACAATAGAAATATTTTTATTATGGAAGTATTTCTTTGTGATTTCAAAACCAAGAAATACTTTGTTGGCAATTTTTCAGAGGAGTATATTTGATCTTCCAGGAATAGTATCGGATTCATGTATATAGAGAGGAATATTGAGTGTCCAGGCAGCTATCCCGACGGCAACAGAACCAGGTCATCCTTTAGAGAATACACAAATATTTTCCCTCATTATTTCTCTTTTAAGAATCTTTCTAGATTGTATTATTCCACTTAGAAGAACTATCGGATAGAGAAGTACTTTTGGGGATCGTGTTGTTGAAATCTTAATAGTAGGAATAGTATGAAAAATTATTCATGATCTTTTTGCGTAAGTTTCTTCATTTGATTTTTCTCAGCCGATCCATTTAAAATTTCATTTCTTAAAAATATTCTCTCTTTCTAAAATTTTTACCAATGAAAGGATCGGCTGTATATGTCCACCAGTTCCTCATCAGACCAGGATAATTTTGTTATATTTTTTAAGCGTATTAACAATTTCTCAGTTCATATTATTGTATAACTTAGTTTATTCTTCTTCGCCCTCATCTCCCATAATACGATCGAGCATCTCTATATAGAAATCCCATGTTTCTATATTTGGCTTCATACTGAGTATCTCATCTACTTCAAACCAACCATATTCGAAGATTTCTTCTACCTGTGTTTCTTCTATTTCCATATCTGTTTCCATCAGAAAGATGTACTCTGTTCGAGATTTATCATTTCCTTTATCATCTGTATAAGAAAGTTGATAGTTGGCAATTGGAAGGGCAAATTGAGTAAGTTTTTTCCCTTTATGATGGAGTCTTTCCTCGGTATCAATATCAAAAAAACGTGCTTCGAGAGAAAATTCTTCACTCAATTCTCGTAGCATTGCTTCATGGAGTGTTTCTCAGGATTCTACATGTCATCCTGGAAGTACCCAAGGGGCATTTTCTTTGTGACGAGTAAGGAGAATTTCACCATTTTGATTAAATACAAAGGCCCGAACAACTGTTTTTTGAGACATAAAGAAAAAATAAAATATAAATCTCTAACCAGTGTAATCAAAATCAATCCAAAAACAATACATCTCTAAAATATCTTTTTCATCATTATAAAATCTGGTATTTTCCCATTTCATCCAGGGTTATGTGTCAACTTATCTCGAGCATAGATAAATGGATAAGAAGGTCGGATATTTCATACTTTGTATTTTTTGATATGTTTTCTACATCTTTATAGCCATTTGAAATAGCCTCATATATTTCTTTTTCTTCTTCATTTTCGAATTTTGGACTTTCCCTGATAACAGGAGTTATTCATTCAGATATTCATACAAGATCAAAATATTCTTCCAATATATCCCCAGAACACCGAGTACATTTTGCTTGTCAGCTGGCTATGAGCATATTTGTACCTTCACTACTTGCACGGTCTATATCTCCAGGAACAGCAAATACATCACGTCCGTGTTCGAGTGCTAACTGAGCAGTGATCATAGTTCCACTTGAGAGTCCAGCCTCAGGAATTATAATTCACCTGGAAAGTCCAGCAACCGTCTCATTTCTGATTGGAAAATTATAGAGTTCTGGTCACATACCGAGAGGGAATTGTGATATCACAGCACCACCATTTTTAATAATCAATTCAAAGAGTGTTTTATTACTTGCTGGATAGGCCCTATCTATCCCTGTTCAGAGAACTACGATAGTGTATCAGTTATTTTTGAGAGTGATTTCATGAGCAAGTGTATCTACTCATATCGCTCATCCACTTATGATTCCCATTCAAGATCCTACCATATCAGGAATGAGTTTTTCGAGTATTTTTTTGGAATATTGAGTATTTTTTCTTGATCCGACAATTCACATCAGATTTTTCTCTCAGAGAAATGTTCACCGAACCGAAAATAAAAATGGTGCGTGCCGGATATTTTTCATCTTACTTGGATACCGTATATCATACCAGGAAACAATATCAACTTCTTTCTCTTTTAAAAATTTTTCAACTTTTTCTGTGTCTATTTC